>CAYYDL010000711.1:0-19694 GCA_964470545.1 uncultured Hyphomicrobium sp.
CATCGCCGCGGCAACCGCTTTGTCGGAAAGGTCGGCGACTTCCAGGGCGACGGAGGTCGAATGCGCGATAGCGTCTTTGACCGTAGGTGACAAGGTTGCAATACGCGGATCGCTGAGATGCATGGTACCGAAGAGATAAGAGACTGGCACGCCCGGCTTCTCGATCTTCCAGAGCATGGCTTCGGTATTGGGCAGCGCCTGGCTCTCCGCCATCACTTTCTCATAGGCGTTCGGATCCTTGCTCGCCATTTCGGTCAGCATGTCTGTCCCCTGGCACCGGGCAGGCGTCTCATCGGCCGCGGATGCGACGGCCGGGGCCAGAAGCAGGAGGAACGTCAGCGCGCAGATGAAGCGACGGATAAGGATCGGCATGGCTGAAAGCGTCATGAGGGGACTCGTGATAGTAAGCAGAACAAATCTCAGCGGCGCGCCGCTCTTGGATGCGCTTGATCGTAAACCGCCAGCAGCCGGTCTCGATTGACTTCCGTATAGACTTGCGTCGTCGAGAGCGACGCATGACCTAAAAGCTCCTGAATTTGGCGTAAATCCGCTCCTGCCGAAAGTAAATGTGTCGCGAAAGAATGGCGCAGCGCGTGCGGCGTAGCGGTGTCCGGTAAGCCAAGCTCAAAGCGCAGTTTTTCCATCGCGAGCTGAATCAGGCGAGGCGACAGCGGGCCGCCTCTCGCGCCACGAAAAAGCGGCTCGCCCACCGCAAGGGCATGCGGACAAAGCCGCATGTAGGCCGCAATTGCATCCGAGACGATCGGAAGTGCTGGCACAAGACGTTCCTTGCCGCCCTTGCCCTTGATGCGCATGATGTCGCGGCCATTGATAGGCGCGGTCTCCGGCGTCAAGCTCAACGCTTCGCTGATGCGCAAGCCCGCGCCGTAGAGCAGCAGCAGAACGGCGGTATCGCGGGCGACGATCCAATCCGCTGCATCGCTGCTGTCGTGGTCGACAAGCGAAGCCGCGCCTTCGACGGTGAGCGGCTTTGGAATGGAATGCGGAATTTTCGGGGCCGCGACCTGCAGAACGGCGCGATTTTTGAGTGTCTCTTCGCGTTCGAGCCAGCGGAAGAACGTGCGCAACGCCGACAGCGATCGCGCCAGCGAGCGCGAGGTCACGCCGGCTTTGCGGCGGCTCGCAAGAAAGGCGCGGATCGTCCGCGCATCAAGCCGTTCGAGATCCTGAAGGCACGGCGGATGCCCGAGGTGCGATTTGAGGAACGATAGGAATTGCCGCGCATCACGCGCGTAGGCTTCGCGCGTCGCGGCGCTTTGCCCGCGTTCGGAACCGAGGTGCGAAAGCCAGGCCTCGACGGCATGCCTGAGATCACCGCCGAGCGGCAGTTCGGCGTCCCCCGCCAAGATATCGTCGAGCGATTGCGCCACGGCCCACCATGAGAAGCAACCGACCCTTCCGGAGGTTCGGTTAATATGCCGTTAACGGCAACTCACAGCACCTTGCCCGGATTCAAAATGCCCTTGGGATCGAGCGCGCTCTTGATCGCACGCATCACGTCGAGTTCGACGGCGGACTTATAGCGCTTGAGGACATCACGCTTCATTTGTCCGATCCCGTGTTCCGCCGAGATCGAGCCTCCAAGCTCGGTAACGAGTTCAAAAATCGCGTCCGACATTGGGTCCCACAACGCGAGAAACTTCGTCCGGTCCGCCCGTTCGGGCTGGGAAACATTGTAATGGAGATTGCCGTCGCCGAAGTGGCCGAACGGTACCGGACGGGCTCCCGGCGCGATTCGCTCGACGACGTCCGCCGCGCGGTGAAGAAAGTCCGGAATGCGCGCGATCGGCACGGAAATGTCGTGCTTGATGCTGCCGCCCGCACCTTTTTGCGCTTCGGAGAACGCGTCGCGCAGCCGCCAGAAATCTTCGGCCTGCCGCAGCGAACGCGCGATGGCCGCATCAAGGATGAGCCCTTGCCCGTGCGCCGACGTCAGCAGCGGCTCGATGGTGTTGGCAGCCCGCGCCCCGCTGCCGCCGTGCGAAAGTTCGATCAGCGCGTACCATGGATATTGATCCGTGAACGGGTCGCGCAGATGGGGCATATATGTGAGCGCAAACTCTTGCGCACGATCCGCCCAGAATTCGAAGGCCGTCAGCGACTGACCCGCTTCGGCCTCGGCGCGGCGGAAGAGCTTGAGCGCCGCCTCGGGTGTTTTGAATGCGACGATCGCCGTCTCGCGTTCCGCAGGTATCGGAAAGAGCTTGAGGCACGCCGCCGTAATGACGCCGAGCGTGCCTTCCGACCCGATGAAAAGATCGCGGAGGTCGTAGCCGGTGTTGTCTTTTTTGAGTCGCCGCAAACCGTTCCAAACGCGGCCATCCGCGAGAACAGCCTCGAGTCCAAGCGTCAGGCTGCGCGCATTTCCATAAGCGACGACCGCCGTACCGCCTGCGTTGGTGGCAAGCACGCCGCCGATCTGTGCACTCCCTTCGGAAGCAAGGCTCAACGGAAAGAGACGGCCCGCGGCTTTTGCAGCGTTCTGAGCCTCCGTCAGTGTCAGACCGGCTTCGACGACCATCGTGCCGCCGATAGCGTCGACGTTGCGAACGCCTTTGAGACGCGCCAGCGACAGGACGATCTCATTTCCGTCGTCCGATGGAATCTGTCCGCCGACGAGACCGGTATTGCCGCCTTGAGGTACGATCGCGATGTCTTCTGCATTAGCGAGCGCGACAATGCGCGAAACCTCATCGGTCGATCCAGGGCGCAAGACGACGGGCGTCTTGCCGGTATATCGGTCGCGCCATTCGCGAAGATATCCGGCCTGATCTTCGGGTCGCGTCAGCGCGTTCGCTTCGCCGACGATTTGAGCGAAACGCGCGATCAGATCTTGAGATGGTGTCTTTGTTCGCACGTTGCCGCGTCTGCTTCAGGCGATCTTTTGCCCGGTCTTCTTCCAATCGTTGACGAAAGCCGCGAGCCCGGCGTCCGTCAGCGGATGCTTCACCAGCGCCTTCAGAATGCTTGGGGGAATGGTTGCGACGTCGGCGCCGATCATCGCTGCTTCCTTGACGTGATTGACGGTCCGGATCGACGCCGCAAGAATGTCCGTCGAAAGATCCGGATAGTTGTCGTAGATCGCGCGGATCTCGCGAATGACGTCCATGCCATTTAATCCAATATCATCAAGACGGCCGATAAATGGCGAGACGAACGTCGCGCCCGCTTTCGCCGCGAGCAGCGCCTGGTTCGCAGAAAAGCACAGCGTGACGTTGACCATCGTTCCCTCGCCGGTCAGCGCCTTGCAGGCTTTGAGACCGTCGAATGTAAGAGGCACCTTGATCGTCACGTTCTTGGCAATCTTCCGGAGGACTTCGGCTTCCTGGATCATGCTGGCGTAGTCCGTTGCCGCGACCTCGGCGGAAACCGGACCGGGCACGACGGCACAGATCTCCTTGATGATCTCCTTGAAATCGCGGCCCGCCTTGGCGACGAGGGTCGGGTTCGTCGTGACGCCGTCAAGCAGGCCCGTCGCCGCCAACTCCTTGATCTCGGCCACGTCGGCGGTATCGACGAAGAATTTCATTTCTTTCTCCTCATCACGTCCCTTAAGTCTTGCGAATCTGCCTTGGGTGCGCCGCAACTCGCGGGCAAACCTAACACGACCGATTCTCGGAGGAAGCTTCTAGTCCGTTGAACGCCTCTTTGGATAGCCTGCTTGAAATCCTGGATAATGGCGCCGAGCCCTGCGTCCGCAGCGTCCCCGTGCTGATGCCGGTGGCGCTCGACCAGACGTACGACTATCTCGTGCCTGATGGAATCGAGGCAACACCGGGTTCGTTTGTGCTCGTGCCGTTCGGGCCGCAAACCCGCATCGGCATCGTCTGGGACGGCCCTCGCGGAGACGGAAAGCCGGTCGATCCGAAGAAAATGAAGGCGCTGACGAGCCGCATTGACGCACCGTCGCTTCCCGAGAGTGCCATGCGGTTCGCGGAATGGGTGGCGCGCTACACGTTAGCGCCGTTGGGCATGGTCGTCCGCATGATGATGAGCGCGGATGCCGCCTTCGAGCCGCCGAAGCACCGCTTCGGTGTCGCCATCGTCGAGGGCGCGACGCTCCCGCCGAAAATGACGCAAGCGCGCACCCGCGTCCTCGAGATCGCCGCCGACGGCCTCGTCCGTTCCAAATCGGATTTGGCCCATCTCGCCGCCTGTTCGACGGGCGTGATCGATGGCCTCGCCGCTGCCGGTGCGCTTGTCGAGGTCGCAATCCCTGAGCGGATTTTTCCGCGTCCGGATCCGCGTCATGCGATCGCAAGCTTTACTGCCGACCAGGCGCGCGCGGTCGAATCGCTTGTAAACGCAGTCGACGCCGAGAACTTCTCCGTGACCCTCCTCGACGGCGTGACGGGATCGGGCAAGACGGAAGTTTATTTCGAAGCCGTCGCCCGTGCGCTCGAAGCCCGGAAACAGGTCCTCATCCTGCTTCCCGAAATCGCGCTGACGAGCCAATTTCTCGATCGCTTCGAGCGGCGTTTCGGAACGCAGCCCGTCGAATGGCATTCGGCACTCAGCTCCACCGAGCGCGGCCGCATCTGGAAAGGCATTGCCCGCGGCGATGTCCGATGCATCGTCGGCGCGAGATCCGCGCTTTTCCTGCCGTTCTGCGAACTCGGCTTGATCGTGGTCGACGAGGAGCACGACCAGGGATTCAAGCAGGATGACCGCGTGCATTATCAGGGTCGCGACATGGCCGTCGTGCGCGGCAATCTCGGCAAGTTTCCCGTTGTGCTCGCCTCCGCGACGCCCTCGATTGAAAGCCACGTCAATGCGCTGACCGGACGTTATCGCCACGCCGTGCTGCCCGGACGTTTTTCCGGCGTCGAAATGCCCGATGTCGCGGCGATCGACTTGCGCTCGGAAAAGCTCGAGCCCGGCAAGTGGCTGTCGCAGCGCCTCGTACAGGGCATCACTGAAACGCTCGAAAAAGATCAGCAAACGCTGTTGTTCTTGAACAGGCGCGGTTACGCTCCGTTGACGTTGTGCCGCTCTTGCGGTCACCGCCTCGAATGTCCGCAGTGCACGGCCTGGCTCGTCGAGCATCGTTTCAAGAAGAAGCTCACCTGCCACCATTGCGGCTTCCAGCTCGCGCTCCCCGAGAAATGTCCGAAGTGCGCGAGCCCAGGTTCCCTCGTCGCCTGCGGCCCGGGCGTCGAACGTGTGCAGGAGGAAGTCAGGGAGCGATTTCCGGACGCCCGCGTTGCCCTGCTCTCATCCGACTTGATTCCCGGTTTGACCGAGATGCGCGAGATCATCCGCAGCATCGAAGCGCGCGAATTCGATATCATCATCGGGACGCAAATCGTCGCCAAGGGCCATAACTTTCCGGGCCTCGCGATGGTCGGCGTCGTTGACGGCGACCTTGGCTTGGCGCACGGCGCCGACCCGCGCGCCGCCGAGCGGACGTTCCAACTCCTGCATCAGGTGACGGGCCGCGCAGGGCGTACAAGTTTTGTCGGCCGCGGCTTCGTGCAGACGTATTCGCCGGAGCACCCGGTGATGAAGGCCATCGTCGCCGGCGACCGCGATGCGTTTCTGAATTATGAGGTGCGCACCCGGCAGGCCGGGCTGCTACCGCCGTATGGACGGCTCGCTGCAATCATCGTGTCGTCACGCGACAAAGCCCTCACCGAAGCAGTCGTCCGCGACATCGCGCGCCGCGCACCAGGGAGCGAAGCCATCTCTGTCCTCGGACCATCCGAGGCACCGATCGCGGTCGTTCGCGGGCGTCATCGCTGGCGCCTTCTTGTCAGAGCCCCGCGCGACATCGATCTGCAGAGCTATCTCCGCGCGTGGGCTGGAACGATTCCAAAATTGAAGTCGGATGTCCGCATCACCGTCGATATCGATCCCTACAATTTCCTCTGAGCGGTGCGGCGAAATCGGCATTCTGCGGCATGTTTGCCATAACGGCGGAGGCTTATGACCGCGCGGCCTTCGCGTCATTCCGCGCGTCGTCCAAATCGTTTAAACGACGAGCAGTCACAACACGCCTCGAAAGCCTGAAATGCCGCTCCGTATCGCCGTCCAGATGGACCCCATCGATCGTATCGACATCAAGGGCGATTCGACGTTCGCCATTCTGCTCGAAGCGCAGAAACGCGGGCATGACATTTTCTATTACACGCCGCCCGATCTGTCGTTGCGTCAGGGGGAATTATTGGCGCGCGGACAAACTCTGAAGGTCGAAGACCGGCACGGCGCGCACTACGCAACGTCTGATCCGCGCGTCGTCGATCTAAGCGAGCGCGACGTCGTCCTGCTGCGCCAGGACCCGCCGTTCGACATGGCATACATCACCACGACGCACCTGCTTGAGCGCATCCATCCGAAAACACTCGTGGTCAACGATCCAGCGCACGTCCGCAATGCGCCCGAGAAACTGTTTGTCCTGGATTTTCTCGACCTCATGCCGCCGACGCTCGTCACGCGTTCCCTCACTGACGTTCAGGCGTTCCGCGCGCAATACAAGGACATCATTTTGAAGCCCCTCTACGGCAACGGCGGCGCGGCAGTCTTTCGCGTCAAGCCGGACGACGGCAACTTGGGTTCGCTCGTCGAGCTTTTCCAAACCGTCTTCCGCGAGCCGTTCATGGTGCAAGAATACCGCCCCGAGGTGAAAGAGGGCGACAAGCGCATCATTCTCGTCGACGGCGAGGTCGCAGGCGCCATCAATCGTGTTCCGCAGGCGGGCGAGACCCGCTCCAATTTGCACGTCGGCGGCACTGCGGTTCCGGTCGAACTCAATGCGCGCGATCGCGAAATCTGCGCCCGCCTCGGCCCGGAACTCAAACGGCGCGGATTGATTTTCACGGGCATCGACGTCATCGGACCATACATCACCGAAATCAACGTCACATCGCCGACGGGAATCCGGCAGGTGAAGGCGTTCGGCGGCAACGACATCGCCGCGATGATCTGGGACGTCATCGAAGCAAAGAGACAGTCAAACGCATGACGCGCGGATTCCAGGCGCGCGGTCAGCGAACGGGGGTATCACGATGAGATCGATGATCATCGCAATTGCCGCGATAGCCGTAGTCTTTTTCACCACGGCGATCACCATCGACACAGGAAATGCCGTCACGGCGTCGCCGTTCGCGGCATTGATCGGACGTTGGACGGGAGTAGGCATGATCGGATACAAGGCGAGCCCGCCGGAGCGAATTAAATGCCGCGCAACGTACCTGTTGACCGACACTCAAGACGAAATGAAGCAAACGATCCGCTGCGCAACGGCCGGCGGCAACGTCGAAATCATTAGCAACGTCAAGGAATCGGGCGGCAAGCTGTCGGGACACTGGAAGGAAACGATCCACAATTTCGAAGGTGATTTGACCGGCAACGTCACACCGAAAGGCTTCCATGTCCTCGTGCAGGGGGCCGGCGTCTCCGCCAATATGGACATCGACGTTCGCGGCGAACGCCAGGCCGTGGAAATCCAGTTCGTGAACTCGCAGTCGCTCCTGGGCATGACCTTGGCGATGACAAGGGGTTGAGCCCTGCACGTGTGCATGGTTCCCATTTTGTTCTTTTCTTGGGCTCTTCGTCATGATAAGCGTCCTCCCGTGGGGAGGGGGACGCATGTACGGCCAGATCTCGACACTCGCATTCATCGGCATTGAGGCGCGCCCGGTCGAGGTGCAGGTCCGGGTGACGCCGGGCGCAGCGGCGTTCGCGATCGTCGGACTACCGGATAAAGCCGTTGCCGAAAGCCGTGAGAGGGTCAGGAATGCCCTTCATGCCGTCGGCCTCGGGCTTCCCTTCAAGCATATCACCGTCAATCTCGCGCCTGCTGACCTGCCGAAGGAAGGCAGTCACTTTGACCTGCCGATCGTCCTTGCGATGATGTCGGCGATGGAGGCGATCGCACCGGACGCCATCGCAAATTATGCCGCCATCGGCGAATTGGCATTGGACGGCTCGATCCGGGCGGTACCAGGCACGCTCCCGGCTGCGATTGGCGCCAACACGCTGGGAAAGGGCTTGATCTGTCCGGCGGCGACCGGACCGGAAGCCGCCTGGGCAAGCGAAGAGATCGACATCCTGGCGGCGCCGCACCTTTTGTCGCTCGTCAATCACTTCAAGGGCCTGCAAACGCTGTCGCGTCCGAAACCGAACGTGCTCCCGGCGCAGAGCTACGCGGCTGACCTTCGTGACATCAAGGGTCAGGAAACCGCGAAGCGCGCCCTCGAAATCGCAGCGGCCGGAAACCACAATTTGCTGATGATAGGACCACCCGGTTCTGGCAAATCGATGCTTGCGTCGCGTCTGCCGTCTATTCTACCGCCTCTGCAACCCGAGGAAATCCTGGAAGTCTCGATGGTGCATTCACTCGCGGGCGAACTGATGGGCGGCAAGCTGACCGTCGAACGGCCGTTCCGCGCACCGCACCATTCCGCCAGCATGGCATCGCTCGTCGGTGGCGGTTCGCGCCCGAGGCCGGGCGAAGTCTCGCTCGCCCACCACGGTGTGCTCTTTCTCGACGAACTGCCGGAATTCCAGCCGAACGTGCTGGACGCCTTGCGCCAACCGCTGGAGTCTGGTGAAACCGTCATCGCGCGCGCCAACCATCGCATCTCGTATCCATCGCGCATTCAGCTCATCGCCGCGATGAACCCGTGCAAATGCGGCGGAAGCAATCCCGGCGAGCCGTGCCGCCGTGGTGCCCGGTGCGCCGCCGATTACCAGGCGCGGGTGTCGGGCCCGCTACTGGATCGCATCGATCTGCAAATTGAAGTTCCCGCGATCTCCGCCGCCGATCTCGTTCTTCCGGCGCCCTCTGAAGGGAGTGCAGAAGTTCGTGTGCGTGTCGCCGCCGCACGAGAAAGACAACTCACCCGCTTCGGAGCGCTGGGGGCCCGTGGGGTCCGCACGAATTCCGATTGTTCGGCCGCGCTGCTCGAAGAGACCGCGATGCCGGACGAAACAGGTGTCGCCCTGCTCCGCCATGCGGCCGAGACGCTTGGCCTCTCTGCCAGGGGGTTCCACCGCACGCTGAAGGTTGCGCGAACCATTGCCGATCTCGAGGGTTCAGAAAAAGTGTCTCGCGGCCATATCGCGGAAGCCTTGAGCTATCGCGGCGAGACGTTACGTCAGGCGCGAGCGGCGTAGACATCTAGTCAGTCCGACCATGAAGCGAGCCGATGGATTTCCCGCGTTCCACGGTCATCAGTACCGCCGATTACGACCCCGAAAGGCGTGCGCTCGATATCACCTTTCGAACCGGACGCCGCTACACGTATTTCGCCGTCCCCGAACAGGTCTTCGACGCACTGGTTGCAGCATCCTCAGCGGGCGAATATTTCAACACGTATATTCGCGATCACTATTCTTTTCAGGAGCGTTCCTAACGCCGGTTATAAAATTCCGGGACCTTTTCGGCCCCGGAAAAAATACCAACGATGCGTGCCGTATGTCAGCCGAACGTCGACTTGACGCCCGCTTGCATCGCCGCCGCCTGAGCAGCATTCCGCAACAGACACGCAATCGTCATCGGCCCAACGCCGCCCGGCACCGGCGTAATGGCGCCTGCGACGGCCGCGCATTCCGCATAGGCCACGTCGCCGACGATCTTCGTCTTTCCGCCTTCTGAGGGAACACGGTTGATGCCGACGTCGATGATCGTCGCGCCGGGCTTGATCCAGCTGCCCTTGACCATCTCCGGAATGCCAACGGCCGCAATGACAAGATCGGCGCCTTTGACGACACTGGGCAGGTCCTTGGTGCGCGAATGCGCGATCGTCACGGTGCAGTTCTCACGCAGAAGAAGCGCGGCGACCGGCTTGCCGACGATGTTCGACCGTCCAATGACCACAGCATTCGTGCCCGAAAGGTTCGAATGCACTGTTTTCGCCAGGATCACCGATCCAGTCGGCGTGCACGGCACCAGCGCGCGCTCACCGACCCAGAGGCGGCCGACGTTCACCGGATGAAACCCGTCGACGTCCTTATCCGGATCGATCAGATTCAGAACCTTTTCGGCGTTGATATGTTTCGGCAACGGCAGCTGCACCAGAATGCCATGGCAGGCCGGGTCCTTGTTGAGCTTGTCGACCATCGCGAGCACCTCGGCTTCGCTGGTTTCGGCCGGAAGGCGATGCTCCCAGGAATTCATCCCGACTTCGACCGTCTGCTTCGCCTTGTTCGCAACGTAGACCTTACTCGCCGGATCCTCGCCGACGAGGACGACCGCAAGGCCGGGCTTCAGCCCATGCTCTTTCTGCAGCCGCGCCACTTCCGCAGCCACTTCGGCGCGAACCTTCGCCGCGATCTCTTTTCCGTCGATGACCTGAGCCGACATTCCGCTCCTCCCTCCGTCTGTCCTATTTTTTGAATTCGCTAGTTCGGTCCTGCAATAGTCTGTCGAGCGCCGCCGGATCGCCGGAAATCCGCAAGGATTTGAGCCGCGATTTCCCGCCCCGGGTAAGCGAAACGGCGTGTTTCGCAACACCAAGCCATCGGGCGACGAGCTCTTCGAGAGCCCGGTTCGCCGCTCCATCCTCAGGAAGGGCGCGGACGCGCGCTTGAAAGGCCGGACCGTCGGGGGTTTCGACGACCCCGTCAACCGCCTCTTTGGAAGATTTTGGCGTCAGGCGGAAGCGCGCAATGACGCACGCGCTCTCATGCCGCCAGGCTTTTCCTGCTCGGCTTTCCTCGCCGGAATCGGCCGTCACACCACCGCCTTGGCGATATTCGGCAGGACAACCGTCTGGATGAAGTAGCAGGCAAGAAGCAGAATGACGGGGGAAATGTCGAGCCCACCCATATTCGGCATGGCATTCCGGATTGGTGCCAATAGCGGCTCGGTGACGGCATTGAGCGCCTGCCAGATCGATCGCACCATCGGGTTGTAAGCGTTGATGACTCCGAACGCCATGAGCCAACTGAAGATCACCACGGCTATGACAACGTAGGTGTATAGCGTGATGAGATAGCTGATGAATCCTAGAAACTCGAGCATTCGCCGTCCCGCAAGTGAAGTGCCGCTGCGCCATGTAGCCCCGACGCCCCCCGGGCCGCAAGTCCGTGATCCGACTTGTCGCGCGACTTTCGCGGATAAACCACGATCTGACGCAGCTTCTTTCCGAGGTCCGGGCCAGCCTGAGCCAGATATTTCGTCGTTCCGGCGGGTGTGCTCGGTCGCCGCGACGACGGCCCGGGCGCTCTGCGCGCTTTCTTGACAAGGAGGGAACGTGAACACTAAATGCCGCGCATCCGGGGCCGTAGCTCAGATGGGAGAGCGCTGCAATCGCACTGCAGAGGTCAGGGGTTCGATTCCCCTCGGCTCCACCAAGTTTGTCGGTCGCGTTCACCGCGGCAATGAACACCCTACATAATCGGGGCACCTGGCGCGTAGCGCACCCCAAAAAAGTTGATCGTCAATCGCCGCCAAGCACGTCGCGGCCATCTGTGGCCATGACAGGCGCATAGTCGCGCTGCACCGTCGGCTGTACCGCTTCTGATCTCGTAGCAGCCCGCACGCGGGAATGGCTGCCATCGCCCAGATGGGGAGCCGTCTGCGGCTGTCGAACCTAACTGACGCACAGCGAAAACTGACCTCGCTCAATGACGAGGCTGATTTTTTCCGAAGATCTGCTCGCAGCACTTCATGCGACCGCGAAATGGAAGTGGAGACCGCGACATGAGGAATACACCTGCAAAACGCTCGGCAATCGCCGGTAAGCCGATTTCAGCGTCGCACGAGCCGTCCCTTGGCGTTCCGGTCTTCTGGCCGATGGTTCTGGCGGAGCGGCTTGCTAAAAAGGGTGTCGACCTCTACGCCAGGAACCTCGAATTTCTCGGCGAAGAGCTGAAAATCGACACGCAACTGCGGCCAAAACTCGCGACCCCTAACAAAGTACGTCTCGACCTGCGCGTCATGGCGCTCCGTGATTATGGCGAGCCATCTGGAATTCCGGCCCTCGTGAATGCGCCGTTCGCGGGTCACACCGCGATGATCGCCGACTATCATAAGGGCCAGAGCCTCGTCGAGACGCTCATGGCCAATGGCATCCAGCACGTCGCGCTGACAGATTGGAAATCGGCGACAGACGACATGAAGGACCTGGAGATCGATGATTATCTTGCGGCGATGGTCGTCGCGATCGATGACCTCGGCGGTAAGGTCAATCTGATCGGCCTATGCCAGGGCGGATGGGTGGCCGCGATGCTCGCCGCACGCTTTCCCGAGAAAGTGAATAAGCTCGTTCTCGCTGGGGCGCCGATCGATACCGATGCAGGAAACGGTCCGATAAAGCGGATGGCGCACACCTATCCGATTTCGTTCTACCGCGAGCTTGTCGAATTGGGCGGCGGCTTGATGCGGGGACGGTACATGCTGCAGGGTTGGAAAAGTATGCATCCCGGAGAACATTATTTCAAAAATTACGTCGACCTCTACGAGCATATCGACGATCCCGCATACGTCGCAAAGGAGGAAGACTTCGAAAGCTGGTATGAAAATCCAATCGATCTCCCGGGCCGCTGGTATCTCGAAGTCATTACGCAAATTTTCAAAGAGAACCGGCTGGCGAAGGGGAAATTCGTGGCGCTGGGAAGACGGCTTGATCTTCGTTCGATCATTTGTCCCACTTATCTCCTGGCCGGCGCGGCGGACGATATTACCACGCCGGAGCAGGTTCTGGATTCCAGCAAATACATCGGCACGGCTCCTGCGCTCATCGAGAAGCAGACAGTGCCTGGCGGTCATATCGGGTTATTCATGGGATCGCGAACGCTTAAAGACGATTGGCCCGCCATCGCCGCGTGGATCAAGAAATAAGAAATCATATCCGCGGCTCGCGGTCTCCTCATCTTGATCGGCATCAAGGTGGGGAACATACTCCAATGGGACGAAAGTGCGTATTTCGCGAGGCGTTTCGATGCCGCTTCCTCAAATTGGAACAATACGCGCAGTTCGCGGCGCCGTTGTCGATGTTCATTTCGAGGCCGGCTTGCCCGAGATCGAGACGGCGCTGAACGTGGCGTGGGACCAGCCGCATCCGTTGGTTCTGGAAGTCCATAGCCATCTCGATGAACAGACCGTCAGAGCCGTCGCGCTGCAGGCAACTTCGGGACTGAAACGCGGGACCGCGGTTCACGCGACCGGTGCAGCAATCTCCGTGCCCGTCGGCCAAGCCGTTCTCGGCCGCCTTCTGGATGTGATGGGCAACATCGGCGACGATGGAGCACCCTTGCCCCCAGACATTCCCCGGCGAGGCATTCACGCGCCGCCCCCGCCTCTCAAGGATGAAACTGGCACGTCGGCAATTTTCGAAACCGGAATAAAGGTGATCGACCTCCTGGCGCCGCTGCCGCAAGGTGGAAAGGCAGCAATGTTCGGCGGTGCCGGTGTCGGCAAAACGGTGCTTGTCATGGAGTTGATCCACGCCATGGCAGAGAAATACAAGGGCATCTCCGTTTTCGCGGGCGTCGGCGAACGCTCCCGTGAGGGGCATGAATTATTGACCGACATGCGCGGCTCGAGCGTTCTGGCGCACACCGTGTTGGTCTACGGGCAGATGAACGAACCTCCGGGCGCGCGCTGGAGGGTGCCAATGACGGCTCTGACGATCGCGGAGCACTTTCGCGACGCGCGTCACCAGAATGTTCTGCTCTTGATGGATAACGTGTTCCGCTTCGTCCAGGCTGGAAGTGAGATATCGAGCTTGCTCGGGCGCCTCCCGTCGCGCGTCGGATATCAGCCCACGCTTGCGAGTGAAGTCGCTGCGTTGGAAGAGCGAATCGCATCGGTATCCGGCGCGGCGGTTACTGCGATCCAGGCCGTTTATGTGCCCGCCGACGATTTTACCGATCCGGCGGTGACAGCGATCTCGACCCATATGGACAGCATGATCATACTTTCACGGAGCCTCGCGGCTCAAGGCTTCTATCCAGCCGTCGACCCGTTGGCATCATCGTCTGTTCTGCTTGACCCGTTGGTCGTCGGCGCCGAGCACTACACAATCGCAGAGCGTGCGCGGGAGACACTCGCGCGCTTCAAGGACCTCGAGGATATCATCGCGCTTCTTGGCGTCGACGAACTCGGCGCCGAGGATCGGCTGATCGTCAAGCGAGCCCGCCGTCTGCAGAGATTCTTAAGCCAACCATTCACCGTCACCGAAGCCTTCACAGGAACGCCAGGCCGAAGCGTCTCTCGCGCCGAGACCTTATCAGGATGCAGCGCGATCCTCGATGGCGAGACCGACACGTGGGCGGAAGGCTCGCTCTATATGGTCGGTACGCTCGAAGAAGCGCGCGCTAAAGAAAAGCATGCGGGAAAAAAGGCGGCATGAAGTTGAAACTTCACATCATCACGCCACTGACCGTTGCCGTCGAGGAGGCGGACATCCTTGCCGTACGTGCGGAAGACGAAAGCGGCAGCTTCGGAATTCTGCCGGGTCATGCGGATTTTCTGACGCGATTGAAAATTTCCGTGGTCGATTGGAAGCGCGCCGACGCAAGTCGGCACTACTGCGCGGTGCGAGGTGGCCTTCTGAACGTGATCAATGGCCGCGACGTGTCGATCGCCGCGCGCGAAGCGATTTCCAGCGACGATCTTTTGAAGCTGCATGACGTGGTCCTTGCGCAGTTTCACGACGAACTCGAAACCGAGCGCAATGAGCGCGTCGGCGGCACGCAACTGCAACTTGCGGCCATACGCAAGATCATGCAGCGGCTGCGCCCCGACAGTCGGGACGGCTTGCTGGAATGAGCGATGACCGCCGAAACGAAGACCCTTTGGCAAAGAGCGCAGAAGTGCGCGGCGCGCGTTACCGTCGCTGGCTTCGAGAGGGTGAGCCGACGGTCGCTCACCGCTTGGCACAGATCGGCGTGCTCGGCTGGATCATTGTCACGCCGATGTTGCTCGGCTTGTTCGCCGGTCGTTGGCTCGACCGGCAGTTTTCGACCGGACTTTTTTGGACCGCCCCGCTGCTCCTTGTGGGGCTCGCCCTTGGGTGCTGGTCGGAATGGAGATGGATGAACGCCGCATGAGTTTCGCATCGCTGCCTGATGTCCTGAAGGGCCCTGACCTGCTGATGCACCTGATCGTCGGATTCGGCGTCGGGCGGCTTTATTTCTATGGCGTTTGGCGAACGGCAAATCTCATTCAGGAGCGGCTTTCGGCGGCGCTCTTGTCCACAGCACTCCGTTTCGGCCTTCTCGCACTCGCATTGACGTGCACTGCGCTCGAAGGCGCACTTCCGCTTCTGCTCACAGCGCTGGGGCTTCTCGCTGCGCGGCACGTGGCGCTGAGGGCCGCACCGTGAAATCGCCGCTGACACTCGAAGTGCTTTTCCATATCGGTCCTCTGCCCATAACGGAACCGGTCCTGGCGACGTGGATCATCATGGCGCTGTTGACCGTCGGGGCGTGGCTTTCGACGCGGCGACTAAGTCTCCAGCCATCGCGCTTTCAGGCCTTCCTCGAATTGATCGTCGAAACGGTCGACGGCCAGATCCGCGACACGATGCAGGTCGAACCGGGGCTATACCGTGCCTTCATCGGCACGTTGTTCCTATTCATTTTCGTGGCGAACTGGTCCGAGCTGATACCGGGCGTCGAACCGCCGACCGCCCACGTTGAAACCGACGCGGCCCTCGCGCTCCTCGTATTCGTTGGCGTCATCTATTTCGGCGTGCGAGCGAGCGGATTGCAGGGATATCTGGCAACTTTCGCTTCGCCGACGCCCTTTATGATTCCGCTCAACTTCGTCGAGAGCCTGACACGCACGTTTTCCCTGTTGGTCCGTCTCTTCGGTAACGTAATGAGCGGCGTGTTCGTCATAGGCATCGTGTTGTCGCTCGCGGGCCTTCTCGTCCCCATTCCGCTGATGGCGCTCGATCTGCTCACCGGTGCCGTGCAAGCCTACATCTTTGCGGTGCTCGCAATGGTCTTCATCGCTGGCGCGATCAGTGAAGGCAAACCGCGCGAAAAGGAACATGAAAGGACGACGGCATGAATTGGCTATCCCTCGCGAGTATCATCGGCGCCGCAATAGCCGTGTCGTTCGGCGCCATCGGGCCCGCGCTTGCCGAAGGCCGGGCCGTTGCCGCCGCCATGGATGCAATTGCCCGCCAGCCCGAGGCTGCAAATACCATATCGCGTACGCTCTTCGTCGGACTGGCGATGATTGAAACGATGGCGATCTACTGCCTCGTCATCGCGCTATTGCTGCTCTTTGCGAACCCTCTCCTCAAATGACGATCGATTGGTCGACGCTGGCGCTTGAGGCCATCAACGTCGCCGTTCTGATGGCGTTGCTCGGGCACTTCTTCTGGAAGCCGGTTGCTGCTCTTCTCGATGAACGGAAGGCGGCGATAAGTCACGATTTGGCGGATGCGGCAGCGAAGCGTTCGGCGGCGGATGCGGCGTTGGCGGCCGTCGCGACGGAGCGTGCCGGAATCCAGAAAGAGCGTGAGGGGGTTTTGGCGAAAGCCGCCGCGGATGGCGAGAGAGAACGAAGCCTCCGCGTCGACAAAGCCAAGGCCGAAATCGAAACGTTGCGCGCGGCGTCGGAGGCTGCGGTTGCGAAAGAGAAGTCGGATGCTACCAAGGATCTCAACGACAATGCAGCGGCGCTGGCTGTCGACATCGCGACGCGACTTTTGAATGGGCTCGACACGCATGCGCTTAAATCTCTGTTTCTTGACGGCCTGGCAAAGCAGATAAAATCGCTTTCGCACTCTGAGCGCCAGGCTCTCGCCGGACAGCCGCTCAAGCTCATCGCTGCATCTGAACTCACGCCCGATCAAGAGCAGGAATGCCGGCGCGCTATCGAAGACGCCCTGGGCGCAAGGCCCGACCTTTCGTTCGCGTTCAATCCGGACTTAATCGCAGGCTTCGTCCTCGAATCGCCCAACGTCGTCGTCGGCAACAGCTGGCGTCATGATCTCGATCGCATCCGTTCGGAGTTGGCGCATGACTGAGGCCGATGCTTGGCTCTCCAGATCGCGCCGAAAAGCGGCTTCCGTATCGATCGGCCCATACGTGGAACCGGTCGGCCGGGTCGAACAGGCGGGCGACGGTATTGCGGAAGTGTCAGGACTTGCCGACGTTCGGCTCGACGAGTTGCTTCGCTTCGAGAAAGGGCAGTTCGGCTTTGCACAAGCGCTCGACGCCGATCGCATCAGTTGTGTCTTGCTCGATGGTGCCGACAGCGTTGAAGCAGGAGATAGGGTTTTCGGCACGGGTGACGTCGTTCGGGTTCCGGTCGGCGAGATGCTGCTCGGACGCGTTGTCGATCCGCTGGGGCGCCCGCTCGACGGTGGCGAAGCCTTCACCACGAAGGAATGGCTGCCGGTCGAGCGCGCGGCACCGAGCATTATAGAGCGCGATCTCGTCACCGAACCGGTGCAGACGGGAACGTTGGTGATCGATACCTTGTTCGCACTTGGGCGCGGCCAGCGCGAGTTGATCATCGGCGACCGCGCGACAGGTAAGACGTCCATCGCCGTTGATACGATCATCAGTCAAAAATCGAGCAATATGGTCTGTGTCTATATCGCCGTGGGCCAGAAAAGCGCGAGCGTTGCACGCGTCATCAAGGCCTTGCGATCGCATGGCGCAATGGAACGGGCGATTGTCGTCGTTGCGGAAGCGGCGAGCACGCCCGGTTTGCAGTGGATCGCTCCGTTTGCCGGCTTCAGCATGGCGGAATACTTTCGAGACCAGGGCCGGCACGCGCTGGTCATAATCGACGATCTGACAAAGCACGCCGCAAGCCATCGCGAAATTGCCCTTCTGACACATCAGTCGCCGGGCCGCGAAGCCTATCCGGGCGATATCTTCTACGTCCATGCGCGCCTGCTCGAGCGGGCATCCAAGCTCTCAAAGGCGAAGGGCAGTGGATCGCTGACGGCGCTGCCGATTGCGGAAACGGATGCCGGCAACCTCAGCGCCTATATTCCGACGAACCTCATATCGATCACTGATGGGCAGATCGTGCTCGATGCGCGCCTCTTCTACGAAGGACAGAAGCCCGCAGTCGACGTCGGCCTCAGCGTCAGTCGCGTCGGTGGCAAGACGCAGGCACACGCCCTGCGGGATGCCGCAGCAACCTTGAGGCTCGACTACGCACAGTTCCTCGAACTCGAGATGTTCACGCGTTTTGGCGGAATGCCGGACGCCCGCGTGAAGCAACAGTTGAAGCGAGGAGAGCGCATTCGCGCGATCCTCGCTCAGCCTCAGCTCGCGCCGCTGCCGCTCGCCGAAGAGATCGCGCTCGTAACGGCAGTGCAAGACGGGCTTTTGGATGAGATGCCGGTCACAAAAATCGTGGAACTCCGTGGAAAGCTGAAGGATGCTCTCACCGCCTCCGCAGAAGACGCTCTTCGCCAAATTGACGCGACAGGTAGGCTTGACGATGCTGGAAAAGCGCAGTTGCGGTCCATGCTGAAGGATCTTGCGCGGTGACCGAGCGAATTTCCGAGATCAACGCCCGGATTGAAGGCGTCCGTGAGTTGGGAACGGTCGTGAACGCGATGCGCGGCATCGCCGGCGCCCGCGCACAGCAGGCGCGAAGCGGTCTTGTAGCCGTGGATCTTTATGCGGAGAGCCTTGCCGACGCGATTGGACGAACTTTGGCTCTCCTACCGACGAGCGATAATGTGCCGTCGAGTGGCCAACGGTTCGTGGTTCTGTTTCTCGCCGAACAGGGATTTGCAGGCCCATTTAGCCGAGCGCTGTTGGATGCGGCCATCGCTGACCTGAGGGACGATAATGTTTTCATCGTCGGGACACGGGGAGCAATGCTTGCCATGGAACGGGGTCTCAAGCCCTTGTGGCAAGGCGCGATGCCCGCGCATCCCGCGAGCATCCCGCGTTTCGCCGACCGTCTGGTCGAAGAGCTTTATGCGCGTATCGCATCGGGAGAGGTCGGACGCCTCGAAGCATGGTACGCCCAAAAAGGTCTGAAGCGGCGCCCTCTTTTTCCTCTCGACCCCAAAGCGTTCGCTAAAACTCGTAATGGCGAGGCGCCGCTACTTAATTTGAAGCCGTCCGCGGTGCTTGCAGATCTTACAGCGGACTATATCCACGCCGAACTCTGCGCAGCGGCGCTCAACGCCTTTGCGGCCGAAAACGAGGCGCGTATGGAAGCGATGGCATCAGCGAAACGCGAGATCGATCGGCAGCTTGAATCCCTGAAGGCGCGCCAGCGCATCCTGCGCCAGGACGAGATTACCGCAGAGATCATCGAACTCGCGGCGGGCACCGTCGCCCGGCTGCAAAAGAAATGCTAAAGCCATTCAGAGTTATATCGTAACATAGTCGAAATCTGAATGATCATTTCCCTCCCCCTTGCGGGAGAGGGTAAAGGTGCAATCAGATCGCGCATGAATGCTCTCGATTCCAAGCAAGGCTGAAAGGCTATAGGCCGCGATCTAACGCCGAGCTTCGACGGTCGCCCAGCGGTCGAGAATCAACCGCGCGAGCGCCTTGTACGCTCCGCCGAAATGATGGCCGCCGGTTCTTTCGATAAGCGTCGCGCCGGCAAGCTCCGGCAGCGTGCATCCGGTGGTTCCCTCAGCCTTCTCTTCGGCACTGTAGATGCATACCACCTTATCTTTTGGCAGCTCGGCCACGAAGGGGCGAAGGCTGATATCATCCGACGAGTGTATCCCAAGCCAACCCGACATCGACATTTCGAAGCGGCCGACCGGCTCGGG
>CAYYDL010000712.1:0-4790 GCA_964470545.1 uncultured Hyphomicrobium sp.
GAGAGCACCGCAAAGCGCTGCGATCCCGCCGACGATCCAGAGCATCAGCACCGAAAATGCCGACGGAATGCTCGCAACCTGAAAACCAAGACTTGTGAAGACACCGATCCCGATCATGTCGGCGACGGCGAGTGCTGTGGCCGTCACCGTCGAGACTGTACGGACATCAAGTCCGGGAGTGACGGCAGGCGACGCGCTGATGCTGGCTGCGGTGGTCATGAAAGCGGCTTAATAGTGGACAAACTCGACAACAGTATTGACTCGTGCGTTTCCCAACAACTGCCGGGCAAACATGTTAACGGCAAGTTGCCAAAATGCACCTAAGCGTCGCAGGTAGAACACTTTTTGATCATCGGCGGAGGGGCTGGGCAAATTTGTCGGGGGGAGTGCCTCCAGATCGCATTCCATTTCAACCCATGAATCGAACAATTTTGCGCGTTAGTGTCAGGTCGGAGATTAGACCAAGTCGTCACGCCAAGTATTCTGCTTCAGGGTAAACGCGAGTCTCGATGACAACCGTATCAACTGCGGAGTGTCGCAGCGCATGGCGCCGACGGCAATGAACGGCGGACGGCGGCGGTTTCTCTTGCGCGCCCTCGGCGCGACGGTGGCGTGGACGCTCGGAGTTTCCGGCGCGGTAGCGAGCAAGGGGAAGCGGCGGCCGATCGTGCCGTCAAAGACGCTGGTACAGTCGCGCAGCGGGCCGACGAAGATTGATAAGACGAGCCTCGTCCATTTCGACACGGCGCCCTTTCCCTATCACGGAACGATGCCTGGCTCGAACGAGCCGTTTCTCAACGTCAATGAAAACGGCCGTAAAGGCCACCGCACGCCATATGGCCGCGTTTTCTGGGAAGACACGACCTACAACGACAATCGCGTCTTGCTTCACATTCCGAAGGGGTTCGACATTCGCCGCCCGGCGCTGATGATGGTCTTCTTCCATGGTCACGGCGCCACGCTCCAGCGCGACGTGCTTGCACGGCAGAAAGTGCCGGCGCAGATCACGGCGTCGAACGCGAACGTCGTCCTCGTCGCGCCACAGCTGGCCGTCGATGCGCGGGATTCGAGCGCGGGAAAATTCTGGCAGCCGGGAGCCTTCGGGCGCTTTATCGGCGAAGCTGGCCAGCACCTCGCACACATGTTCGGCGATCGCAAATCCCTCCGCACGTTTGCGAGCATGCCGATCATCGTGGTCGCTTACAGCGGCGGATACGTCGCGGCGGCTTCTGCGATCGAGCGCGGCGGACTTAAGAAGCGTGTTCGTGGTGTCGTGCTGCTCGATTCCCTCTACGGCGATCTCGACAAGTTCGCACATTGGATCGAGGCCGACCCGTCGGCGTTCTTCGTCAGCGTCTACTTGAGTTCGACGCGAAATCAGAACTCTCAACTCGAGGACATTCTCGCGGCACACGACGTCGACGTCAGCGGACAGATTAATACGCGCTTGGCATCGGGGGGCGTAGCGGTTGTCCCGGGCGGCGCGGTCCGGCACCGCGACCTCGTTACCCATGCCTGGGTCGACTATCCGATTATCGACCTTTTGAGCCGCTTGCCCGAATATCGCCGCTGAGCGGCTGCCATGGGTCCTATCGGTGCCCACCTGGCTGAAATTGGCCATGCCTTCTCTGTCCTTGACGCGCGAAGGTGTTCCAGGTACCCAACCCCAGACCGGGACGGCCCCCGCGTACAATTCTCAGTTGCGAAGGCCGCCAGATTTCCAAATCGGAGCGTAGCGCAGCCTGGTTAGCGCACCAGTCTGGGGGACTGGGGGTCGGAGGTTCAAATCCTCTCGCTCCGACCATTTTATCTCGCATCGAGATTGTTCGCCGATCGCGGCGGCTGCGGCGTGGGGCAATGCTTAGCTCTGCCCACATCTCTGTGGATAAAGCGGTCGAGCTCTGGTGCGTTGGCCAGAAACTTGCGTTAACTCACAATTCTAATACCGAATCCCGCGAGCCGAACCGTCGTTGATAGTTCATCGGATCTCCGCAGGCACATGAGTATTTGTAATCAAAAGTCGGCAAGACGATCCGAGTGTCCGGAATTTCCTGGGCTGAGAAGATCGGCAGAATGCACGGTATTGCAGCAAGCCTCGAAGAACGAGGGAGTGTTCTGCTGTAGAAGGCATTTTGGATGACCAGCTTGCCGCTATCCTGCTTCATCATTTCGAAGAATGAATCTGATCGCATCGCTCAAACCATTCGGTCGGTGAAGCCCTGGGTCGACGAAGTTCTCGTCGTCGATAGCGAAAGCTCCGACAACACCATCCAAATCGCGATGCGGGAAGGGGCGAGGGTCATCACCCAGCCCTGGCTGGGCTTTGGAGGACAGAAGCGCTTTGCCGAAGATCGGTGCCGAAATCACTGGGTTTTGAATCTCGATGCTGATGAGGTGGTGACGCCAGCTCTGAAAGACGAGATTATTGCGCTCTTTTCCAGTGGAGAGCCTGCCAAGGTCGCATACCGTCTACCGCTCGAACTCGTCTATCCCGGCGCGGTTCGCCCGAGGCCGTGGGCGCGGGATCATTGGTATGTCCGGCTATACGATCGCAGTGAGGTCCGGTTTCGGGATTCTCCAGTGCATGACACCGTCGTCACGGAGGGATATGCTGTCGGTGACCTTCACGCGCCTGCCTATCATTATTCCTATCGGACATTCACCGATCTCAAGCGAAAGCTTGCCGACCGCATGCGTTTGTCCGCCAAACACGCGAACAAGCCGTCAAAGGCGATCTTGATGGCCCGTCTTCTTTTGGAGTTCCCGCTCAATTTTTTTAAGTATTACGCGATCCGCCGTCATTTCACCGGCGCTTTCAGCGGCCTTCGGCATGCATGGATACAGGCATCCTACCGGCAGCTGAGGGTCGTCTACATGTGGCGGAATTCCGACGCGTGCTGGTCGAATTGCGGCCTCGCGGCACAACGCGGTGGTTTCATGACCGAAAGTCAGCCAAATTCGGTTGTTGGCAGCACGTCGCCTATGTGCTGATGGAAAGGACGCAGGAAGTCCTGCTTTCCATAGGGTCGCGACGGGCATAGCGATGCCCACTTTGCGAGTGAAACTCGGCCTGCGTTGACTTTCATTGCGGCACAAATCACCCTCGTTCCCGTCGCAAAACAGGACGATGAGTCTTGCCGTAACGATCAGAAGAGAAGCGGATGCCGACGTCGACAATCGATCTTTTGAAGCGGCTCTTGCGCGAAAACGGCCGCGAATACGGGCCACGATACGCGCTTGCAATCATCTGCATGCTCTTGGTGGCGGGCACGACGTCGCTCAGCGCCTACGTCCTCAAGAACGTCATCGATACGATCTTCGTTCACCAGAACAGGGGCGCGTTGGTCGGAATCACGCTGCTCATTGTCGCGATTTTCATCGCCAAGGGCTTCGCCGCCTATTTCTCGGAAGTCATTGTCGGCAATATCGGAAACCGCCTCGTCGCGGATACGCAAAAACGCATATTCGACCATTTGCTCAAGGTTGATATTGCCTTTTTCCAGACCCACAACTCGAGCGATCTCGTAACCCGGATGTCGTATAACGCAAACGCCGTCCGCGAAATGCTCAATTTGATTTCGCTTAATCTCGGTCGAGATCTCTTTACGATTGTCGGGCTCATCATCACGATGATCACGCTCGATCCAGTCCTCTCGGCCATCGCGCTTATCGGAGGCCCGGTCGCGGCGCTGTCATCTCGCAAGATGGTTGCGCGCATCAAGAAGGCGACGAAGAGCGAGGTGCATTCGTTTGCGGGCATCATCCAGGTTACCCGCGAGATGAGTCAGGGCGCACAGGTCGTCAAATCGTTTCAGCTTGAGAAGAAAATGCGCGGACGAATGTTCGACGCGGTCGACGCCGTGCAGCGACTGTCGAATAAAATGCTTCGGATACAGGCGGGCGTGAACCCCCTTATGGAAGCGATCGGAGGATGCGCCGTCGCAGCGGTTATCTTCTACGCTGGCTGGCGAAATCTTTATCATGGCGAAAGCCCCGGGCAGTTCTTCGCGTTCATAACGGCGCTTTTGATGTGCGCCGATCCTGGCCGCCGGCTTTCCCGCGTTCAGCTCCAGCTTGCGACCGCTGCAGTGGGTGTGCGGATGATGTATGAGCTCCTCGACACCCCCGAACGAGAGGCCGAGCCGCCGGGTCGTCCCGATCTGCAGGTTAAAGGCGGATCTATTGTGCTCAGCGATGTCGCCTTCAGGTACGTCCAGAACAAGCCGGTCATCGAAGGGATGACTCTCAACGTTCCCGCCGGAAAAATGACGGCACTCGTCGGCCATTCCGGCGGCGGAAAATCAACGGTCTTCGCCCTGCTTCAGCGTCTTCGCGTGCCCGACTTCGGCATCATCGAGATCGACGGCCAATCGATCATGGACGTATCGCTCCAGTCCCTGAGGCGCAATATTTCGGTCGTCGGCCAGGAGGCATTCCTGTTCGAAGGATCGATTATCGACAACATCCGGGCCGGTCTCGATAGCGCGACGGACGAAATGTGCATCGAAGCCGCTAAGGCTGCCAGTGCCCACGAATTCGTCATGTCGTTGCCGCGCGGATACGAAAGCCAGGTAGGGGAGCTTGGTGGGCAGGTGTCTGGCGGACAGCGCCAGCGCATAGCTCTCGCGCGTGCCTATCTCAAGAACGCACCGATCATTCTGCTCGACGAGCCGACGTCCGCTCTCGATAGCGAAACCGAGGATGTCATTCAGCGTGAGCTGCGCCGTTTGACGGAAGGACGAACGACACTCGTCATTGCGCATCGCCTATCGACAATCCTGCACGCGGAT
>CAYYDL010000713.1:0-7820 GCA_964470545.1 uncultured Hyphomicrobium sp.
GGCGACCGTGTCGGCGTTGCGCAATCGCTCGGATCCGCACTGGCGCTCGACCTTTCGCCTGGCCGCTACCGGATCAGCGCTTCGCTCGCCGCTTCGCATCTCTCGGCCTCGAACGAGGTCGTCATTGCGCCGGGCAAACCTGTCGATGCGGTCATCGACATTGCATCGGGCCGGGTCGAATTCGCGCCGCCACCAGGCGCTCCTCCCGTCATCGGCGACGTCTACTGGGAAGTCTCCGATCAGAACGGCATGGCGATCTGGCGGGCAACCGGCGCTGAAGCGACAGCCATTCTGGCGCCAGGACAATACACGGTGCATTTCGATGCTCGCGACAGTCATGGGCAGGCGGCGTTCGAAGTTCGGGCGGGCCAAAGCCAGAAGATCGAGATTGGACCAGGATGACGGACACGAGGCGCAAGACTTTTAGTTCGCGGGTTTTCCGCATTTCGGGGTGTCTCCTTGCTGCGACGCTCGCCGCATTCATGCTGTCGTTCACTCTAGCAACGGCGTCGCTCGCCGAAGAGCCGATCCCCGATGGGCCGGCTCCGGCACCGTGGGGTCCGAGCCTCGAGAAGCGCAAGAACACGACGACGGTCGAACGCGGCAAACCGAAGGGTACAGGCGTCAAGCTGGTCGCGCTGCTGACCGGTGACGGCCAGCAGATCGAGCAGGGTCTTGTCTGGCGCATTTTCCGGACATCGGAGCGAGCGGGCAAATCCAAGCTCCTCGCAGAGTCGCGCGAGGCCAGTCCTTTCATCAAGCTTCCGCCAGGGGAATATACCGTCAACGCAGCGTTCGGCCGAGCCAACCTGACCCGGAAGATCATGGTCAAGGCAGACGGTCCGCCGTTCGAAGCTTTTGTCCTGAATGCGGGCGGGCTTCGGGTTTCTGCGATCATCGGCGGCAAGCCGGCGCCACCGGGAGCGGTCTCGTATTCGATCTATCCCGATGACGGCGACGATTCCCGCGACAGTGCTGCGATCATCAGCGGGGCCAAACCGAACCTGATCATTCGCCTCAACTCCGGAATCTACCGGATCGTCTCCGTTTACGGCGACGCCAACGCGAAGATCGAGGCGGACGTAACGGTCGAGGCCGGCAAGCTGACGGAAACAACGTTGACGCACGCAGGCGGCAAGGCGACGTTCAAGCTCGTCACGCGGACTGGCGGGGAAGCCATGCCCGACACGCGTTGGACGATCCAGACCGAAGGCGGGGAGATGGTGAAGGAAAGCGTCGGAGCGCTGCCGACCCACGTACTGGCGCCGGGAAAATACCTCGTCACTGCCTCTTCCGGCGGCCACATCTTTCAGAATACCTTCGAAATCAAGGACGGCGATAACATCAGTGTCGAAGTCTTGATGGCGAGTTCCGGCGACGATGACGGAGCGCGGATTTTGAGTGGTGCGACGACGATCGCGCCGACCGATTTCAAAAATCCGTAAGCACCCAGTCGGTCGGGCAACCGTTTTCGCGCATCCGTTTCTCGACGCGGTCATGCTGCTCGGTATCACCGCCTTCGAGAAAGGCCGTTCGCGCCATCTGCCACTGTTCGCAGGCGCTCGTCAGATCGCCGGCTTGATGCGCGGCTTCCCCGAGCGCGAGACGGGCCGCGGCATGAGCGGACGACGGCCCATGAAGCGCACCATATCCCGCCGCCGATCGCAATGCCGACATGCGCGCATCGCCGTTACCAAGCTTTTCGTTGCTCTCCGCAAGATCGAGATAGAGGCCCGCAAGCGATGTTTTTTCGCCGCTCATGATCGCAGTCTCGATTTTCTGGGTGATCGTGTCAACGCTCTCGATCTCAGCGGAGCGGACCGGCGCGATGTCGCGTCTGGCACCGGTGTCAACTGCGCGAACCGGCGCATCGGATGTTCGCTGCGTCTTTCTGAGGCGTCGTGCGAGAAGCCCGATCAACATCAACACCGCCGCGACGGGAAGCGCGAAAAGCAACGCGTCGAGCAGCACATCAAACGACGCTGTACCGGCCATTGCGATCCCCATTCAAACGGCGCGCCGCAATTTCCCCGCGAAGAAACTTATCAGCGGAACGGGGCCGCGTACATCAGGCCGCCTTTCGTCCATAAATTGTTGAGCCCGCGATCAAGCTTCAGCGGCGAGCTTTGTCCAAGCGTCCGCTCGAAGATCTCGCCATAGTTCCCAACCTGCCTGACGATCTGATAGGCCCAGTCGCGGGACAATCCGAGCGGCGCTCCGAGATCGGCATCGAGGCCGAGAAAACGGCGCACCTCGTGCGACGGCGACGCCTTCATCGTATCGACATTGCTGCTCGATATGCCGAGTTCTTCCGCGGCGACCAGCGCCATGGCGGTCCATCGCACGATTGCGAACCATCCGTCATCGCCGAGCCGGACTGCGGGCCCGTAAGGTTCCTTGGTGATCAATTCCGGAAGCAGCATCTGGTCGGCGCCGCTTGCGAGGCGGCTCTTTTCGTAGGCGAGCAGCGTCATGTCGCCCGTCAACACCGTGCAGCCGCCATCCGAATACGTCTTGACCAGTTCATCCCAGCGGTCCGACGTGATGAGCTGATAGCGCATCTTGCGGACGCCGAAATAATCGGAGATCGCCGTTTCGTCGCTCGAGCCTGCGAGAACGCAGATCGAAGCGCCCGACAGCTCCAGAACACTTGCGATCGAGTGGTTGCGCGGAATGATGAAGCCTTGACCGTCGTAGTAGAGGATTCCTGTAAAGCGGGCGCCAAGCTCCGTGTCGCGCGTCAATGTCCACGCCGTTGCGCCGAGAAGGACGTCGACCTCCTGCTGTTCCAGCGACTTGAATTTGTCAGCGGCATTGAGGCTTATGAACTTGACTGCGTCACGATCGCCCAGGACGGCCGCCGCCAGCGCCGAACAGAATTCAACGTCCAGACCGCTCCAAGTGCCTCGCGGATTGACTTCGCTGAATCCGGCAGCATGGTCGGCAACGCCACACACAACCTTGCCCCGCGCGCGCACGGCATCGAGCGTGTTGATCGGGGCACTCAGCACCGGTGAGGACAGGCTCGCGGCCAATATCAGAAGCGATACCGCCGCCGCCAGGACACGCATACCCATTCTCATCTGCACACTTCCGGCCAATGCTTCACTCGGATTTCTTCATTCCCGTCTCAGAGCAGACGCAAGCAACGGCCTCCGGACCCCTCCGCCCGACAGTCGCGCGCCGCCAGACATCCCGCGTCGGCAGCGAATGGTCAAGGCCTTGACCGGGAAGCCAACTTGCGTCACGACGGCCGAACCCGCCCGGAGAAGTTAAAATGACTATAAAGAAGGTGAATCCCGAGAGCGGCGAGCAGCCCGAGACCGAAGTCGTGCATGTCGGACGAAAGCCGTTCGAGCAACACGGCTTCGTCAATACACCCGTCTATCGGGGATCGACTGTCCTCTATCCGACGCTCGAAGCTCTCAAGACACGGACGCAGCCTTACACCTACGGGCGGCGCGCCACGCCCACGACCCACGCTCTCGAGGATGCGATCGCGCAGCTCGAAGGCGGGGCTGCGACGATCCTGACGTCCTCCGGACTTGCAGCGATTTCGACGGCGATCCTGGCTCTCGTCAACAACGGCGATCACATTCTGATCGTCGACAGCGTCTATCAGCCGGCGCGCGCCTTCGCGGACAAGATGCTGAGGCGGCTCGGCATCGAGACCACTTACTATGATCCGCTCATCGGCAGTGACATCGCCAAGCTCTTCCGGTCGAACACGCGGCTCGTCATGGTCGAAGCTCCGGGATCGCAGACGTTCGAGATGCAGGACATTCCCGCCATTGCAGCGGCCGCACACGAGAAGAACATCTGGGTGCTCGCGGACAATACATGGGCGACGCCGCTCTATTGCAAGCCGCTGGCGCTTGGCGCCGACGTATCGATCCAGGCGGCGACGAAGTACATTGTCGGGCACGCGGATGCGATGCTTGGCGCCGTGACCGCCAATGCGCGCGCTGCGAAACTCGTCGACAATGCGAAGGAAGCGCTCGGAACGTGTCCGGGTTCTGAAGAAACCTATCTCGGGCTTCGCGGACTTAGAACGCTCGCGGTCCGGCTCGAGCGGCACCAGCGCTCCGGCATCGCAGTCGCGGAATGGCTTCAACACCGTCCCGAGGTCGACCGCGTCCTCCACCCTGCTCTGCCCGGAGACCCGGGCCATGCGATCTGGAAGCGCGACTTCTCGGGCGCATGCGGGCTTTTCACAGCGGTGCTGAAGCCAATTCCAGAGAAAGCGCTGGCGGCCTTCCTCGACGGGCTCAAATTCTTCGGTATGGGTTATTCGTGGGGTGGATACGAAAGCCTTGTGGTGCCGTTCGATCCGGCGCCGTACCGGACTGCGACGCGATGGGATGGCCCCGGCCCGGCGCTCAGGTTTCACGTCGGACTTGAAGCCGTCGACGATTTGATCGCCGACCTTGCGGCCGGCTTCGAGCGGATGAAGAATGCCTGACGAAAAAGCGCGTCAGTAGCCAAGAACCTGGCGGATCATATCGCCGACCGAGTTATCGTACTTGCGATAGTTGCCGCCATTGGTCAGGCCTGCCGGATCATCCATGTCCGAGCTATCGGCATCCTTGTTGAAGCGTACCTGCTTGAGCATGGCAGTGTTTACGGCCGGTGCCCTGCCGACATCGATCTGATCCCATTTGCCGGCAAGTGCGAGCGTGATGCGCTTCTGATGGCCGTACCAATCCTTGTAGTAATGGGCCTGTCCATCATCATCGACCCAGACGGTGAAGTAGCCCACATGCACCGGAACGGGATGTTCGAGCGCGATCTCGTTGTCCCTCGGCCCCTTGCGGATAAGCCTCTTCACGTCGGGAGCCGCATCGCCGCGATCGATGTCGAAGATGTCTTGCGCGAAGTCCTGCGGGTTTCTCACTCGCATGCAGCCGTGGCTGAAGAGGCGGACCGACTCGTTGAAGAGAGACTTCGACGGCGTATCGTGAAGATAGACCGAATACTGGTTCGGGAAGAGCAGCTTTACGAGGCCCAGCGCATTGTCGTCGCCGGCGGGCTGATAGAACGTATAAGCGCTCAGGTTGGCCTTCGACCAATCAACCGTAGTGCTGTCGATCCTGCGGCCGTTGCGCATCACGACATAACCTTGGCTCTCGATCGAGCGGCCCGAGAGCAGCATCGGCAGCTTGATTGAATCCGGAATGTTCCATCGCGGCCGCAGAACGATGGTCGTCATGTCTTTCGAAAAGATCGGCGTCTGCTTGTCGGCCGTCCCGACGACGACGCGATCCTGGAACTCCGTCTTGCCATTGTCCGTCAGTGTGATCGAGAACGATGGAATGTTGACGAGGACATGCGTCGCGCCAAGTGATCGCGGCATCCAACGCCATTCTTCCATATTGGCGATGACAGCTTTGATCTTATCATTGACCGAACCGGCGTCGCCGCCAGAAAGGGCCGCGCGCGTGGCTGGACCGACGATGCCATCATCGGAAAGCCCCTTCGATTCCTGGAAATGGCGGACTGCCGCGCCGAGCTTTTCATCGAAGACTTGTTCAGAGCCCGGCTCCGACGCGATGCCGAAGCGCTGCTTCAAGATGGCGACATCGGGATCACGAGCGCCGGTCGTCAGCATCGGACCACGCTCGGCTATCGCAAACTGCATTGCGTTGTCGGTCGGCCCTGCGCGCAAGCTCGCGAGAAGCGCCTTGAGTTTCAGGAACTGATCCTGCGGCGGTTGGAACGAGCGCAGCACTTGATCGGGATTTGGAGTGTCTGCGAGACGCGCGAGGACATCGCTCGCCGCCGTGATCGTCGGCTTACGGCCCAAGAAAAACGAGAGTTGTGTCTCCGGATCCGGGATACGGCTGCCTTCGGCCTGATGGGCATATCGCAAAGCGGCGGCGGTCAATTCAACTTCGACGGAAGCCGCCTGCTCCGGCGTCCAATGCGCGTTGCTCATCGGTTGCTTGACGGCCGTAAGGCGGAAGTCCGATGCGTCGAGCCCCCACTCTCCCGCGCGCCCGAGTTCGTCCATCAAAAGCGTCGCGCCATGCGTCAGCCGTTGAGCCTCGATCCAGAGCGGGCGGCATTCCCTCGCCTGATAGAAAGTCACAACTGCGGCACGATCCGCCGTATCGATTGCGCTTGCCGACGAACTCGAAAGCCTCGCACAGACCGCGGCGGGGACCCCAGTCAGCGGCTCGGCGGCTTGTGTCGTTTCGACAGCGGGAGGTGTGGACGGCTCCGCCTTTGTTTCCTCAGCAGCGAGAATGGAGGGAAAAAGAACCGCAGCTAGCGTGCCGCCGGTCAGAAACAGCCGTTTTGATGTCGTGGTGTTTGGGCGGAAATTTAAGCTCATTGTACGCACTCACTACATATCGGGCCGTGACCACGAGGCGATGCGATCTACGCGGGAATCGCGCCGCCATACTCATTCGATACTGAACCGAGCTTCGTCGTTACATGTTGCCGATGGTCGCGACTTGCAAGCTGGAAAATTGCGGTCGCGGGGTTTTCGTGCTTTGGCCGACCGCCTCGATGCCCGGAACTCCTGGCTCGAATCTCTTACCCGAGAGATTTTAAATCAATGTCGACGACAATGCCGATGCCGCTCAACGCGGCTATCGGCCCGACTTATCAGGGACTGGAAAGTGCTCACTTGAGCGGTTCATACTCGGTGACCGGCTCCCGAGGAGCGGCACCGAAGAGATATGTCAGACCGACGCGAGCGACCCAGAAGTTGTCATCCCAGCTCAGTCTCGCGGTGCAGAGTTCTCCACAACCTCCCGCGGTATAGGTGTGATCCTCCGACCCGAAATCGACGTAGAGAGCGTCTGCGCGGAACGCCCAGCGGTCGCTCAACAAATATTCAATTCCGCCGCCGGCCGTCCAGCCGATCTCCGTGTCGCTATCGGTCTGCGAAAATGGTCCGCCGGGTGCAAGCGAGTCCCGGGCCGTGTGATCGATGGCGCCGTAGGCGAGACCGCCGGTTGCGAAGACGAGAAAATTCTGATCTCCGACGACCCCGATGCGGCCACGGAGCGTACCGAACCAATTGATTTCGGAGTTGAATGACTGTGACGCTCCGCAGATTGCGCAGTCTGCATCGCTATTGGCGTTGAAATAGCTGATGTCCGTCTCGATACCCAACAGCCCACTGTTGCATTGCCAGTTATAGCCGGTGACGCCGCCGATCGTGAAGCCTCTGTCGTTGCCCTTGAGAGAGCCGCCTTCGCTTGAGACCTTCGAATTCAATCCGCCCATGCCCAGAACGCCGCCCGCATAAAAACCGGAGTAAGGCCCGCCGCATGCGTTCACCGGCGCCAGAGGGGTATAATCGCTCAGGCCCCCGGCGTAAGCCGCCGGAGCGCTGACGAGGACGAACACCAGTGCAGCAACGGTCTGGAAAATTTTCATATTATCGCGCCTTATTGCCCCCCAACGCGCTCGGAAATATTCGGCGTTGATAAGTCTCGTTCCACGCGGAATCAGAACGTGATTCGCGACCGCCCGTCGAGCGCTACCTCATCGCAATGCCCTGACATCGATGCGCGGCGTGGCCCGAGGATCGCGGCTATTCATGTTCGGTCAAAGCAGCGACCACTGACCGGCGCTCACAGCCCACATGAAGATCACCGCGTTGGTCGCCATATGAGCCGCGACTGCGTCTGCTATGCGGCCGCAGCGGATCATGACGAGAGCGTAGAGCAATCCGGCAAGACTGCCCGCAATCCAGCGATCATGCATCAAGCCGAAAAGGCCTGATGAGACGGCGAGCGCCAAGAAGCCGAAAGCGCGGAAATCGACAGCCTCGAAACGCGCAGACAACATGACGCGATAGAGAT
>CAYYDL010000714.1:0-1805 GCA_964470545.1 uncultured Hyphomicrobium sp.
GGGGCAATAATCCGAAAGTGACCTTCGCCGAGACCTGCAAAGGTCCGAACGGCCCTTGTGACTATGACAAGCTGACAGAGCAGTGGATCAATCGCCAAGCGGTGAAGGATTTGGCGACGCCGCCGTTGAGCTTCAATCATCTGGGTTTCGGCGGTCGCCATGCGGGCCCGGTTGACAACCCGAAAAGCTCCTGCATGGGCTGCCACCAAACGGCAGGCTTCCCAATGGTCCCGATCAACGCGGAATTTGCCGCCAACGGTGCCGTGCTCGGGCTCGATGCCGAGAAACATCCCGAAACGGCCCAAAGCCTTCGTATGACCTACTTCGGCAACGTGCCCGGAGGCGCAGTCTTCAGCGACACGCAGCTCTATTCGACCGACTATTCGCTGCAGCTTTCAATGGGATTGCAGAACTTCGCCTCACTGCGTTGTGCTAAGGGCGCTTCGCAGCCTCGTCCCTCACTTTGTGATCAGCTCGCAAATTGGTCCCGCTTACAGCAGAAGGCTATTGGTGCGATCCAAGTGTTCGGCACACCCGGCAATGGCGGCGCACCCATTCAGCCGGAATGACGAGGGCTTAATGCCCGACCGGTAAATTTGCGCTCGGAAGCTCCGAGGTACAGAGCGCGTTCTCGAATGATCCACGCGCTGCCGCTATTCTTCGACCTTCAATAGGGACTGGCGAATGCATTCTTCCAACGAGCCAATGGCGAGCTCTAAATCGACTTGAAAGATGCCTTCGCGCGAAGCGTCGCTAAGACACTTTGAGACGAGCTGCGGAATATCCTCGGGACTGCCGATCCGACCCGCAGTGTGCCATCGGAGCCAATCTGTCAGGAATTTCGTTATCTTTGACGACATGGAGTTACGTCAGCTACCATCTAATGGCTGATCATCCATGGCCGGGCGGACGGAAAGCTCTTCATCGCGGCCGCTCCATCCACCTGCGACGTCGCCTTCCTTCCTGAGCAGCAGCCGCAGCCCGGACCGTGGGCCGACGATTTTCGCGGCTCGTGCGATGACCGCTCGTTTGTCTCGATTGCGATGCGTCGCGCCCTGCTGACGCCCGCGATGGCGGGCGCGACGAGGATTGCGCGCGGCGCTTCACTGCCGCATCCCGGACAGTCGTGCGGCAATTCGAACTCTGACATTGAGCGCAGGACCGCGAACGGTCCGCAACTCGGGCATTCGTAATCATAAACCGGCATTATTGGCGGCTCCCCATAGACACGAGCTGGCCTTGCGGCCAACCCGCTTCCTATCCTCTGAATTCACTTCAAAGATCCGGCGCCAAGGGCATCTGCACCGAACCGTCGAGATACTTCGTCGGCCCAGCTGCGGATGGATTGATATCGAACTCGAAGATCTTCGTCGGCAGCCATAGCGTTGCGCACGCGTTCGGAATATCGACGACACCAGAGATGTGTCCCTGAACCGGCGCCGTTCCCAGGATCGAGTAGGCCTGCGCGCCGGAATAGCCGAACTTCTTCAGGTACTCGATGGCGTTGAGGCACGCCTGCCGATAGGCGATATGGACGTCGAGATAGTATTGCTTGCCCATCTCGTCGACCGAGATCCCCTCGAAGATCAGGTAGTCGTCGTACTTCGGCGTGATGACCGATGGTTTGAAGATAGGATTCTTGATGCCGTACTTCGACATCCCATCCTTGATCACGTCGACCTTGAGATGCAGCCAGCCGGCCATCTCGATCGCGCCGCAGAACGTGATCTCGCCGTCTCCCTGGCTGAAGTGCAGGTCTCCCATCGAGAGGCCACCGCCGGGAACGTAGACCGGAAAGAAGACTT
>CAYYDL010000715.1:0-9536 GCA_964470545.1 uncultured Hyphomicrobium sp.
GGTGCGCTGCTGATCCGTGGACGCAACGCGGGATACTACTACACCGTATCGGCCTCGTTCGGATTCCAGCTCGGCGTGCAGGAACGCTCCGTCATCATTGCGTTCATGACGCCTGAAGCCCTTCGTCAGTTTCGCGGTACGGCAGGCTGGAAGATCGGCGCCGACGCGTCCGTTGCCATCATCACGGTCGGGGCGGGAGGCTCGATCGACACGAACAAGATCACGAGCCCGGTCGTTGGCTTTATCCTCGATCCGAAGGGCCTGATGTATAACCTGACGCTCGAAGGCACGAAGATTTCGCGCATTTCGAAGTAGGCGAGCAGCCGCCTCAAGAAGACGTGACCTGCGGGGATCGCTGTAACGAACGATGACACGCCGACGAATGAGCTGCAGTGGGCTATTGAGCTCGGTGCAGTCCTACCGCGGGAGTGTCCTATGGCATCATCGTTTGTCAGTTCGAGGCGGGCTTTTTTCTGGCTGGCTGCAATTGCCGCGCTCGTCGCGGCCTTAAGCGCGTTCGGCGGCGCGGGTGTCGGAGCAGAAGAAGGCATGCGCGTGCCGCCTCCAACGCTCGATGAGCAGGCTGGGCCCCAGGGCCATCTGGAGACGGCTGTATTTGCCGGCGGCTGCTTCTGGGGCGTGCAGGGTGTCTTCCAGCATGTCAACGGTGTTACCGATGCCGTCTCTGGATATACAGGCGGCAGGAAGGCCGATGCGCACTATCAAATCGTCGGCGCCGGAACGACGGGCCATGCCGAATCCGTGCAAGTGACGTTCGATCCGAAAACGGTGAGCTACGGACGGCTGCTGCAAATCTATTTCTCGGTGGCGCACGATCCGACAGAACTCAATCGTCAGGGACCGGACGCCGGCACGCAATATCGCTCGACGATTTTCCCGATGTCGGATGAGCAGGCGAAAATCGCGACGGCTTACATCAAGCAGCTCGACGGCGCTCATGTTTTCCCTGAACCCATTGTGACGACGGTCGAGCCGGGCCGCACCTTCTACGCTGCCGAAGATTACCACCAGAACTTCCTGGCGCTCCATCCGAGCTATCCGTACATCGCGATCAACGATCTGCCGAAAGTGGAGAATTTGAAACGGTTGTTTCCGGAGAACTATCGGGCCGAGCCCAAGCTTGTCGCCCTCGCCAAGGTTTCGAACTAATCGACGGACGGCTCAAACGTGTCATCAGGCGTTGCGCGCGATCGGTTCGAGATCTTCCGTGTAGATCGAATACATCGGTTCGTCCTGAAGGATGACGTCGAGGTATTCGCCGTAGCCGTTGAAGCGCGTTCCCATTGCGCGGGCGTAAGCGCCGAGGTTGCCGATCTCGATGTAGTCGCCTTCGCGCACCGATGCGGGGAGCATGAATGGCCCCTTCATGTGATCAATAGAGTCACACGTTGGCCCCCAGAATTCGAACGGCTCCAGCGGCTCGTTCGGATCGAGATCCGGGCGGATCAGCCGGACGGGGAAAACGAAGCCCAGATGCGCGCTGTCGAACAGCGCACCATAAGAGCCATCGTTGATGTAGAGCTGGTTGCCGGGCTTCCTGAGATCGACCTTGACGATCAGGCTCTCGGCTTCCGCGACGAGCGCGCGGCCTGGCTCGCAGATCAAGCGGCATTCCTCGGTGACGGGCATCTTCGCCATCGACGCCTTGATCACCTCGATGAAATCTGACAAGCGCGCCGGCACGCTGTCGGTATAACGCGAGGGAAATCCGCCGCCGATGTCGATCGCATCGACGACGACACCGGCCTTGACGATGTGCTTCTTCACTTCCTCGAACGCCATCGTGTAGGCGTCGGGCGTTGTCGTTTGAGAGCCGACGTGAAACGTGATGCCAAGCTCGTCGGCGACCTGGCGCGCCTTGACGAGCAGCCGCTGTGCCTTCTGGCCCGTAATTCCGAATTTGTGCTCGAGCGGGACGCGGCTGTTCTTCGCCGGAACTGAAACGCGGACGAACAGCTCGAGGTCCTTGGCGCCCTCGGTCTCCTCGACGATCTTCTGCAGTTCGTCCTCTGTGTCGAGAGCGACGCATTTGATGTCATAATCGAAATAAGCGCGGCGGATGGCGTAGCGCGACTTCACCGGATGCATGAAGTGCAGGCGCACGCCCGGGATCGTTGCGGCGTCCTCAAGCTCCGCGACGGAGGCAACATCGAACTGCTTGATGCCGGCGCCGTAGAGTGCCCCCAAGAGAAAGACCGAGCTGTTCGCCTTGTAGGCGTAGGCGACCTCGCCCGGAAAATTGTTGATAAACCAGCGCGCGGCACGTCCCGCCGCATGGGGACGAGCGGCGAAGACCGGAAGGTCCGGCTTCATCTCGGTCACCATTTCGAGGGCGGTCGCAAACTTCTCCATCGCGAAAGAACCTCCTGGGGAAGAGCTATCCGGTTTCGCGCGCGGCAGCCGAGCGATGTCGGCTCTGGATACAATATTGAAGGGGTGCATTTAGGTATCTCGGCCCCTGCTGTAAAGCCTTTCCGAACCCAAACGCTCTCCAGGGTTGCCGGATTCTCTCCGGAAGGCGAGTACGTGGATGCGATTGGCATACGGAGCGATGCCTTTCCGCACCTATCCTGTGCGACAGTTCGATGAATGTGGCCTGATTACGGTTTGAGGCGGTGTCGCCGGAGTGCTACTTCAGACCCAAGACAAGCACGGCGCGGCCGTCGCGGAGTGGTCGCTCGGTGATGATGTCGGGACGCGGCGCATCGATCCGTTCACCGCGATCCTGGCGGCGGCGGACGGAACCGGTTCGCGCGATACGGGCGCGCTCCGCTTTTTCCGGGTTGGTGCGCATTTCCCACTCGGTTACCAGCGTATCTTCGATGAAGTTCTCCCAGTTTCCGAGAACCGTGAAACGCTGGTGCAGGAAGTCATGCTCGATCCCGAACGGCGGCGCAGACCGTGTCGAACACCGTCCGAGGACAGTTTCGCTGCCCTCTTCCTTATAGCGGAGTTGGAAGCGCGCGTTCGGCGGCGGAATGCTGACGGCCGTGTCAGCCTTCAATAGATTGTCGGGCTGGAAGTCACTTGGAAACAGCACTGTCGCGGTACCTTCGGCGTCGACGCTGATGACGGTGAGATAACAGTCGTTATCGGCTTCGGCCTCGATGGTCACGAGATCGCCCGGAACCGGGCGCGGTTTATCGAGCCACATGCTAAGTCCGATCGCCGACTTTACATCCCGGAGGAAGCCCGCCGACGTAGTGGGCTGCGCTGTGTCAATGCCCTTCAGAAGCGAGAAGAGACGCTCGAGTTCCGATCGCGAGAGCGCACCATGCAGGAGACGACGCGCGAGTGGGGCGGCTGCGCCTTTGGCATCGATCAACTCATTCAGGAACTGCTTGCGCTCGAGCCCCGTCTCGCCAAGCGCCACCTCGAAATCGGCACCTTCGCGATAACGCCTTGCTAGCCCCGAGACCAGTTCTTCACCGTGAATTGTCTGTCCGAGATCGACGCCCACGGCTTTGGCGGAAGCACGATAGCGGTCGGTTCCGCCAAGCATCAGCAGGGCGTTTTCGCTGTCGGTACCGAAGAGCGGGAGCGCGGCGCGGCGATCCGCCGGCATCGGTGCAGAGGCGATATCGAGCGGGCCCGCGGACCGGAAATCATCCTTCGCTTCGACCAATCCGCGCGTGTGGCACGCGAAGCAATTGGTGCCGGCTTTCGTTGTCGGCTCGACGGCCTCTGTCTGATCACCAGAATACGGTTTCTCGATGCCGGGCAGCACGCGGTCGACGCGATTGCCTTCTGCGTCGAACAACGCGAAGCCGTAGAAGCCGTTCGGCAGTTCGATAATCGCACGGATTTCATCCGGCTTGAAAGGCGACTTGGCTTTCGTTGCCGATTTAGGGCCGAGCGGATGATCGAAAACGTTCTGATCCCCCGTGCTCGTCGCGAAATCGTAGACGAGCCACATCCCGGCCCGGCTTCCCGGATGGCGTTCGATCAGGCGATTGCCGCGCGTCACTTCGCTTTCGCGGACGGCAATGCGGCGGACGGAGCCCGCTCGTATATCGGTGTCGATATCGGTGCCGTTCATCCTGGCCAGCTCAGATAATGTTTGAGGTATCCCAAGCAGGTCGTAATAGAGCGGCGTTTCGCCGGCGGCTGCTGCGAGCCAGTCGCCGTTGACGATGACAGCCGTGCTGCCAGACGTTTTCAGCACGTCGGGCGCGACTGCGTGAACAAGTGCTGGTGGATAGGCTTTTTCGATCAGCGCCCATTGCTGTGCACTCCAGCCGAAGTCCCGAAGACGAAACGACAGAACCGTGCTTGCCGCGTCGAGCGGTGTCAGCTTCGCAGGCTCGGACGCCCGGGACAGGCTATTCATCAGCTTGTTGAGCGCAGCGGCGTAGGCCGACATTTCATCCGCCGTGGCACACGCGTTGTAAAGATGGACAAGCGAGATGAAGCGTACGTCCTTGGCTTCATCGCGCTCGAGACGTTGGGCGTCGCGCATCATCTTATCCACATCGACCGGGCGGACAGCTTGGCGCGAAGGACACTGTTGCACCGTTGGCGGCAGATCCCTGATCCAGCGCCGCACGGATTCGATATCATCGGGCAGTGGCTCGGACACCGCGCCCGCGCCGGAAAAAACGTCGAGCGGCGCATGGCGCGCTTCGAACACCTCATAGAGGCGCGATGCGTCGGCAATTCCAGGCTTCACGAGGAGCGGGTCGCGGGCAAGACTATCGACGGATAGGATGTCCGCGATTCCTCCCGATGCGAGCGGAGACTCAAGCTTGCCCGTCTGGTGGCAGCGTGCGCAGGACCGTTCGAAGACATTGTAGGCCTTGGCCGCACGCGGTTCGTCGGGACGCGCCGGCACAGCAGAGGATGCCGCGCTCATTGCGTTTTGGATCTCGGCGGCCAGGATGCGATCGTTCATCCATGCAAGCCCGCAATACCCCACCAGCAGGCACGCACAGCCTATCAAATATCTGAACTTCACGTTGTCTCTCGTGCCGCCCTACCGTCCGGCTTCGTTTAATAGCGGGGCGCGGCACCATGGTGGCGTCCGCGCAATCTGCCCGGCCCGGTCGGACGTTCGATGTCCCGCAAATTGAAACAGAGATTCACAAGCTGTTAAGAGCCGTAAATACTTCGTTAAATTCATAGATTGCGAGTTCATCATCACAAGACTTCAAAATCGACGAAGCAGATAAAGTCGGTTACAAGAAGCTTACTTGAATACATTGAACCCCAGGGTTGTGCGATGGACCTCAAGGCGGCCGGTGATCCGAACTCCAAATTCGACCGTTTGACGCGCGCGGGTATGGCGGTCTGTTTTCTGGCAGCCGGTGCGATGTTGATCGCAACTCTCGCGGTCAATGAACTCCACGATGGCCAGAGCTTCGGATTTTCGCTCGCCGGCCAACTCCGTTCCAACTAGCCACGTTTGATTTGTCCGATACTCGATTTCGTTTTCACTCCCTCCCGATCCTCTTTACTCCGATCCACCTGGGCCCTCCGCCAAATAGCGCAGGGCCCTTCTTTTTGCTCTACGGGGCGCCGGCGCCGGTCGAACTCTTGACGATGACGGCATAGCCACCCTCCTTCAGTCCGGATACGACCCGGTCAAGGTGCGCGCGATCACGCGTCTCGATGACGAGATGCAGCTCCGTTCCCTTGGCTGGGACGTCCGTAAAGACGCGCTGATGATAGACCTCAACGACGTTGGCACCCGCTTTGCCGATAATTCCCGCGACTTGGGCGAGTTGGCCGGGGCGATCCGGGATATCGATGGCGAGACGAGACAAGCGGCCGTCGCGCGCCAGTTCACGCGTGAGCACACTCGCAAGCAACCGCGTGTCGATGTTGCCGCCGCACAGGACGAGTCCGATTTTTCGGCCCTTGTAGAGTCTGTTGGCGCCGATCAATGCCGCGAGGCCCGCGGCCCCTGCGCCTTCGACGACCGTCTTCTCGATCGTGATCAGGAGAGAAACCGCACGTTCGAGGTCGGATTCGGAAACGAGCAATATATCATCGACAAGGGCCTCCACGATTTCGCGGGTGACTGTTCCCGGCGTCGTTACGGCGATGCCCTCGGCAAGCGTGTCGCCGCCGACCGGCAGCGACGACTTTTTTACGGCATTGAGCATCGAGGGATAAAGCTGCGCTTCGACGCCGATGACTTTGATTTTGGGATTGATGGCTTTCGCGGCCACCGCCATTCCCGAGATCAGGCCGCCACCGCCAATCGGCACGATCAGGACTTCAAGATCATGCGCGACGGCGAGCATCTCGATGGCGACCGTCCCCTGCCCTGCGATGACCGCCGGATCGTTGAAAGGATGCACAAACGTCATGCCCCGCTCTTCGCCATAGGCGACCGCAAATGCATAAGCCTGCTCCAGCGTCTGGCCTTCGAGGATGACGTGGGCTCCATGGCTGCGGGTATTCTCGACCTTGATGGTCGGCGTCGAGGCGGGCATGACGATCGTTGCGGGGATGCCGAGCCGGTGGGCATGGTAGGCCACGCCCTGCGCGTGATTCCCGGCCGACATCGCAATGACGCCGTTTTGCCGTTCGGCCTCCGACAGCGACAGGAGCTTGTTGAGCGCCCCCCGTTCCTTGTAAGACGCGGTGAATTGCAGGTTCTCGAATTTGAGCCAGATTTCGGCATTGAGGAGCGTGCTCAGCGTCCGGCTCGGCTCGAAGCGCGTCGGAACGACGGCACCGCGGATGGCATCCGCAGCGCGCTCGACGTCGCTGTAAGTCACTGCAAGGGAGGGGGAAGTCCGTGTCGCCAATTTTGTCATGATTTTCCGGCAGTGTTTCGCGCGAGGCTCTTCCCTTAGCACACCGGCTGGCGGTTGGGCGTATTTTGCCCTAGGCAGGGGCTCGTCGAAGGAATCGTTTGTGTGATGACGTTGCAGCTTTCAGCATTTGCGCCACCCGCCCTTCCTATGAGCCCGCATCCTGTTTGCAAAGCCGCCTTGTCCTTGCGGAGATTACGAATGAACCGTCTGCCTTTGATGCTGACTGTGGCCGCCGTAGCGCTTTATGCGGGGATCGCATGGCATCCTGCAGTCGCCGATCCTTATGGCTCCGCTGGCCGGACGTTCGAATACGGGCCCTATAACGGTCAGAACAGCGGCTCCCGGGAGAGCGATTCCAATTTCCAGTACAGGGGCGCAGAGCCCCCTCTTCCTGGTACCGCCGCAAATCCATCCTATGATGCTGCTCCCGCGGCGGGGCAATCCTATCGCAGCGATGCCGGACAGGGTTGGGATCCCGGCGCAAGCAGCAGCAACAACCGCGCCGTCGGATCGATGGGTGACGCATACTCGCCTTCGCGCAATGGGCCCGCTCCGGAGCCGCCACCACCGGGCGGCGCCGAAGGCCCACCACCACGCGATCTTGGCGGCGCATTGCCCCGTGTCGAGGTTCAGGCCGCGGCACCCGACGACGGGGTTCCGTATGCCGTGCGCGAGCATGACGCGCGGCGTGCTGCCATCGACGGCTGGCGCGGCAAGGTCTCCGATCGGTATGGTCCTGAATTTTCCCATTGGCGCCTTGCCGCCGGAAAGCGCGTCGACTGCCATCCCGATCGCCGCGACGGCATTATCTGCACTGCGAGCGGCCAGCCTGTGCGCGGATTTGACCGCTATGGTGAAACGCCCGCAGACGGCCGCTAATTCTTGACGTTTGGCCACCTCGACCATGGCCATTGGGACAATGCCTGTTGATCCGGGCGTTTCTTTTTGCCATCTGCCGCACCTGTCGAAGCACGACTGACAACGCGGTACAGGATTTGCGGCATGGCAAAAGTGGCTTGGATCGGCTTGGGGGTCATGGGCTATCCCATGGCTGGTTATCTGAAAAAGCGCGGCGGTCACGACGTCGTCGTTTACAACCGAACGGCGGCGAAGGCTGAAAAGTGGCAGCGGGAATTCGGCGGCTCCGTCGCGTCGACGCCGCAAGAGGCGGCGCGCGGCTGCGATATGGTGTTCGCATGTGTCGGAAACGACGACGATCTGCGCAGCGTAACGACCGGACCTCAGGGCGCATTTCAATCAATGGATGCCGGGGCCGTTTTCATCGATCACACCACCGCATCGGCAAAGGCCGCGCGCGAACTCGCCGCGGCGGCCGAAGCGGGCGGCTTCAAATTCCTCGATTGTCCGGTATCGGGTGGTCAGGCGGGCGCCGAAAACGGAGTCCTGACCGTCATGGCAGGTGGCGATGCTGAGGCGTTCAACACTGCCGAACCGCTCATCAAGTCGTATGCCCGTGCCGTCCGGCTCATGGGGCCTTCCGGCTCCGGGCAGCTTGCAAAGATGTGTAATCAGATCGCCATCGCCGGGCTCGTCCAGGGATTGGCGGAATGCATCCACTTCGCCGAGTGCGCAGGGCTTGACGTTGCGACGCTGATCGAAACGATTTCGAAAGGGGCGGCGCAGTCGTGGCAGATGGATAATCGCTGGAAGACGATGCACGAACGGAAATTCGATTTCGGCTTCGCGGTCGACTGGATGCGCAAGGATCTTGCCATCTGTCTGGATGAGGCCGCGTCGAACGGCGCAGACATCGCAGTCGCACAACTCGTCGATCGCTTCTACGGCGATGTCCAAGCGCTTGGCGGCAACCGGTGGGATAGCTCGAGCCTCATCGCCCGCCTCAAGCGCAAGCGCTGACGGTGCGAGATCAAGCCTCGGCTCTCTCGCCTTTCGCAGATCGCTCCGTGATTGCGAATTGCAGCGGGAGGGCCGTCGTGTACTTGATCTGCTCCATGGCGAAGGCCGACGAGACTTTTGCGATGTCAACGCGGGAGATCAGTTTCTTGTAGAACGCGTCATAGGCGGCGATATCCGGCACGGCGACGCGCAGCAAATAATCGATGTCGCCGGACATGCGGTAGAATTCGACGACCTCCGGAAACTCAGCGACAGCGGCGTGGAATTTCTCGAGCCAGTTGAGCGAGTGCTTGTCCGTCTTGATCGAGACGAAGACCATGACACCGGCGTTGACCTGCTGCGCATCGAGGATTGCAACGCGGCGCTGGACGACGCCCGATTCCTCGAGCTTCTGGACACGGCGCCAACACGGCGTCGTCGAAAGACCGACCTCCTTGCCGATATCGGCCACCGGGCGCGTGCAATCCTCCTGGAGGATGCGCAGAATTTTGACGTCCATTTCGTCGAGCATGCGGCGAAGTCCTCCGGGGAAACATGATTTTGCGCAGGCGGCTCTTTTTGAAAATTGATATTCTCAAAGGCCGCTCTGTCAACGGAATTTCCGGTAATTTTTTCTAATTTCAATAAATCGAACGCAAGTTCGGCCGACGGGGGTGCTTGATCGCTCAGGCTTTTGCGCTTGGCCGCGACGAAACCTCGTCATGCCAGCGCACGACATTGGGAAACGCATCCAGTTTGCCCAGGCGCGCAGGCTTCATGAAATCGACTGCGACGAGTGCTGTCATGTCGGCAATTGAATAGTCGTCTCCTGCAATGAAGCGGCTGGTCGCAAGGCGCTCATCGAGGCGACCGAGTTCGACCATCACTTTCTCT
>CAYYDL010000716.1:0-3596 GCA_964470545.1 uncultured Hyphomicrobium sp.
CAGGTTGGGCTTGCAGAAACCTGGCAGCCTTTGACCCTCGCACCTCGCGAGTGCTGGATGGCGGCACTGGCATTACTGCCGGCCCTCGCGTCCTTTGCAGTGACGGCCCAGCTTGATGCGAACCGGCGCCGTATACTGATCCAGATCTTTTTGATCTGGACGTGCATGGGAATCGGCTTGAGCCTGATGCAAATGGCCAGCGGTCCGGAAAGTCCGCTCCGTTTCTATGCCGAGACAAACCTCGATCGAGCAGTCGGTTTCTTCGCCAATGCAAATCACAATGCACTGGCTTTGAGTCTCGCGGTCCCGTTGGTGATGTTATCGCCGTTCGCGGGAGTGTCCGAGCATGGGAGGCCGCTACGCTTTCTCATCAGCGCCTCGATGCTGATCGCCATCGTGCTTGCGATCTCGGTTACCCGGTCGCGGGCGGGGGTAGGCCTGACCTTGCTGGCCGTGGCTCTGAGTGGCTCGGTTCTTCTGCTGCGGACAAAAAGGGGGCGGCAGCGGAATCGGTATCTTATGATCGCGCTGTGCGTGACGGCCGTCGCCGCCTTTGCGGCCTTCCAGACCGGCTTTGTAGGATTTTCGAACCGGTTCGAAGCGCCTCTGTCCGGAGATCTCCGCTGGGGGCTTTTCCAGGTCAGCTACGAGGCGCTCTGGCATTTCCTGCCGATCGGGTCCGGATTGGGATCGTTCGTCCCGGTGTACGAGCGCTTTGCGCCGCTTGAACTCGTTCAGCAGGCTTACGTCAATCATGCCCACGACGATTGGATCGAACTCTTCGTCGAACTCGGTGCGTTATTGCCGATCATGGCGGTGGCGTTCGTGCTCTGGGTTGGGTTGGCTGTTCGCCACCTTTGGCAGAAATACCGAACGGCCGCTGTCGACCGGATTTCACTGTGCCTCATCGTTCTGCTGCTCGCCGGCATTGCCTCGGCAGTGGACTACCCGATCAGGACACTCGCGCTGTTGACCGTGGTTGGCACCGTATGCGGATTCCTGGTTGAGCCGCCCGCGAGCGAGCGCGCCGAAAACCGCATTGCCGCTGACGGCGATATGCCTTCTACGGCGGGTCAGGCGGACGAACGGGCTGATCGGAGACACACCGACCGGGGGCGTCGTCGGCCAGATTTCTCTGTCGTGCGGCGCAGTTAGCCGGGCAACTGAGCTTCGGCGAAGACTGTAGTTACAACATTTCTGGATCGGATATGTATTTGCAGCGGCGAATACTCGTCACCGGAGGCTCCGGGTTTCTCGGCTCGCATCTTTGCGAGCGACTGCTCGAGCAGGGCGCCAACGTCATCTGTGTCGACAACTTCTTCACAGGCACAAGAGCCAACGTCGAACATCTGATCGACAACAAGCGTTTCGAACTCATCCGGCACGATGTCACGTTCCCGCTCTACATCGAGGTCGATGAGATCTACAATCTCGCTTGTCCGGCTTCGCCGATCCATTATCAGCGCGATCCGGTGCAGACGACGAAAACGAGCGTCCACGGCGCCATCAACATGCTGGGGTTGGCGAAGCGCCTGCGCGCGAAAATCCTGCAGGCCTCCACGTCCGAGGTCTATGGCGATCCGGAGACGCATCCGCAGACCGAGGACTACTGGGGACGCGTCAATCCGATCGGGCCGCGCTCCTGCTACGACGAGGGCAAGCGCTGCGCCGAGACGCTGTTCTTCGACTACTGGCGCCAGCACAAGCTGCCGATCAAGGTCGCGCGGATCTTCAATACATACGGTCCACGCATGCATCCCAATGACGGGCGCGTCGTATCGAATTTCATCGTGCAGGCGCTGCTCGGCCAGGACATCACCATCTATGGCGACGGCAGCCAGACCCGGTCGTTTTGCTTCGTCGACGATCTGATCGATGGCATCATTCGGCTGATGAATTCTGCTGGCGAAATCACCGGTCCGATCAATTTGGGCAATCCGGTCGAGTTCACGATCAAGGAACTTGCCGAGCAAGTCGTCGCGATGACTGGTTCGAGGTCGAGGCTCGTCTTCCGCGACCTGCCGACCGACGACCCGAAACAGCGTCAGCCCGATATCGGTCTCGCGCGACGGCATCTCGGCTGGGAGCCGAAGGTGCAACTGCGCGAAGGTTTGAAGCGCACGATCGGCTATTTCGACCGGTTGCTGACCGGCGAAGCGGCGGCGGCGCAATAGCGCGCGCGACTCTCCGGCATGTGCGGAATTAACGGCATCTTTGCCTATAGCGACGCGACAGGCCCGATTGATCGGGCCGAGCTCGTCCGCACGCGCGATTACATGGCGGCGCGCGGGCCCGATGCGACGGGTGAGTGGACCGCGGACGACGGCCGGGTCGGCGTCGGGCACCGTCGCCTCTCGATCATCGATCTCAGCGAGACCGGCGCCCAGCCGATGGCCAGCGCTGACGGCTCCATCGTCATCACCTTCAACGGTGAGATCTACAATTATCGGGAGCTGCGCCGCGGGCTCGAGGGCGGGGGCCGTGAGTTCCGCAGCGCTTCCGACACCGAGGTCCTCCTGCACCTCTACGCCGATAAGGGCGAAGACATGGTGCATGACCTGCGAGGCATGTTCGCTTTTTCAATCTGGGACGCACGCAAGCGGCGCATGCTTTTGGCGCGCGACCCTTATGGCATCAAACCGCTCTATTATGCCGACCATGCCGGGGTGTTTCGGTTTGCGAGCCAGGTGAAAGCGCTCCTCGCCGGAGGGGCAATCGACTCTGCGCAGGATCCGGCGGGCCTCGTCGGCTTTCATTTGTTCGGCAGCATTCCGGAGCCGCTGACGCTTTACAAACAGATCAAGGCGCTGCCGGCGGGCCACACCATGAGCGTCGGTCCGACGGGCCCGGAGATGCCTCGCCGCTATCATGCGATCGCCGACATCTACGCACGTGCGGAGCAGCCGGTGTCGCCGGCGCGGGGGACGGCACGGCTCGCGGCAGCGCGCGAGGCGCTCCTCGACAGCGTGCGCCATCATCTTGTCGCCGACGTTCCTGTGGGAGCGTTCCTTTCGGCCGGTATCGATTCGGGCGGGCTCGTCGGGCTGATGCGCGACGCCGGGCAGAACTCGATCGAGACGGTCACGCTCGCCTTCAAGGAATTCGAAAGCCGCCCTGACGACGAGTCGCTCATCGCCGCAGAGGTTGCGCGGACCTATGGCACGCGCCACACGACGCGGGTCGTCACCAGGGACGAGTTCGAGCGCGACCTGCCGTTGATCATTGCTGCGATGGACCAGCCGAGCATCGACGGCGTGAACACTTGGTTCGTGTCGAAGGCGGCCCACGAGCTCGGGCTCAAGGTCGCGATTTCCGGCGTCGGCGGCGACGAACTGCTCGGCGGCTATCCTGCATTCCGCACCATTCCGGAATGGGTCCGCTGGATGAAGGGTCCCGCGTCCTTGCCCGGACTCGGCGCCATCGTGCGCCGGACGATGACGGCGATCGGCCCGGCGCGTCTGAAACTCAGCCCGAAGGCCGCTGGCCTCGTGCAATACGGGGGGAGCTACGCCGGCGCCTGGTATCTCCGCCGCGGTCTGTTCATGCCGTGGGAATTACCCGGCATGCTGGATGACGATGTCGTGCGGGACGGCCTC
>CAYYDL010000717.1:0-2602 GCA_964470545.1 uncultured Hyphomicrobium sp.
TTGAACCGAGCATCGACGCTACGAGCATCGGGGTCGCTGCTCATGACGGCGTTGTGACGTTGACAGGGCACGTTCGAAGCTATGCGGAGAAGGTATCTTCGCTGCAAGCAGCACGGCGGGTCAAAGGCGTTCGAGCGATCGCGCAGGAGATCGAGGTGCGGTATCCTGGCGAAATCAAGACATCTGATGAGGAGATCGCCCAGCGCGTTCTTAGCGTCCTGAAGTGGGATGCGATGATCCCTGAGGACCGGGTCAACGTTACCCTTCAAAAGGGTTGGGTGAATCTCAGCGGCACACTGGACTGGCAATATCAAAAGAAGGCCGCCGAAGATGCCGTCAGAAAGCTCTTCGGCGTCATCGGTGTGACGAACTCCATCTCTGTGAAGTCTGCGGTGCAGCCTTCGGATATAAAAAAGAAGATCGAGGCTGCATTGGCGCGAAATGCACAAGTCGAGGCGCAAGGAATTCGGATCAATGTTTCAAACAACAACGTCAGCCTCGAGGGCATCGTCGACAGCTGGGAGGAGCACGACATCGTCGAGAATGCCGCTTGGTCGGTTCCCGGTGTTCAGTGGGTAGATGATCACCTCACTGTCTCTTCCTGAAGCACGATTGTGAAACCGAATGGAGAACGCCATGAAAGTCAAAGATGCAATGCATAAGGACGCGAGGTGGATCAGCCCGGAAATGCCGGTTTCGAAGGTCGCTCAGTTGATGAAGGATCTTGATATCGGCGCATTACCCGTCGGCAAGAACGATCGACTCATTGGCATGGTGACGGATCGTGATATCGCCTGCCGAAGTTTCATCGAATCCGCCGATCCTTCCAAATTGACCGCTGAGAAGGTGATGACAAAGGGCATCGTCTACTGCAATGCGGACGAAGACATTGAGGACGCACTGCGCTTGATGGAATCCAAGCAGATCCGGCGTCTTCCGGTTATCGACGATAACAAGAGGATGATCGGAATGCTGAGTCTCGGCGACATTTCGCACGCGGTCGCACGAAACCTTTCTGGAGAGGTTCTGACGGCGGTATCGGCTCATCATCCGTAGGAGGCAGGGATGGCGATCGAGGTGCTTGAGGAGCGGGACGTTGCACTTGGCCCGCTTGCGCTTGCTGGGATGCTTGCCCTTCCGGCCGACGCGCGTGGACTTATCATTTTTGCCCACGGCAGCGGTTCGAGCAGGTTCAGTCCGCGAAATCGCCACGTCGCCGACATTTTAAATCAGAGCCGGTATGCGACGTTGCTCTTCGATCTGCTGACCACGACCGAAGCAGCTGATCGCCGCAACGTCTTTGACGTTGGGTTATTGGCCCGGCGCGTCGAGATGGCCGTGGAGTGGGTGGGCGCGTCACAGTTTGGCCGACTTCCCCTCGGCCTCTTTGGCGCAAGTACTGGAGCTGCTGCCGCTTTGGTTGCGGCGGCGCGCCTCGGCAAGTCAATTTCTGCGATTGTCTCGCGGGGCGGACGCCCCGATTTGGCGGAGTCGGCTTTGGCGAATGTTATGGCGCCGACTCTTCTGATCGTCGGTGGCGACGACACCGGAGTTATCGAATTGAACGAGTTTGCCGCGCGGCAGATGATCTGTTCTCACCGGCTGCAGATCGTGCCGGGAGCCAGGCACCTGTTTGAGGAACCGGGAACGCTTGACAGAGTCATTGAATTGGCGATTGCCTGGTACGACCAATATTTACCGAGGGCGTAAAATGAGCGTTTGGCTGCCCTTCAAGAACCGGCAAGACGCGGGCCGTGCCCTCGCGGTTACCGTCGCCAAGCGCAAGTTCGCAAATCCGATTATTTTAGCCATGCCGAGAGGCGGAGTGCCCGTCGGTATCGAGATCGCGAAACAACTTCACGCTCCGCTGGACTTCGTGTTTGTTCGCAGGATCGGCGTTCCGGGCCACCGGGAGGTTGCGATGGCAGCCGTCGTCGACGGCGCCAACCCGGAACTCGTACTGAACGAAGAAATCGGTCGGCGCATCGATATTCCACAATCCTATATCGATGCGGAGATGAAGTCAGAGCTGGAGGAAATCGATAGAAGAAGACGGGAATACGTTGGTCCGACCGCCGGGCCCGATATCGCGGGACATACGGCAATTGTCGTCGACGACGGGATTGCCACAGGCACCAGCATGAGGGCTGCAATCAAGGCGCTTCGCAGAAAGGCGCCGAAAGAGCTGATCGTAGCCGTCCCTGTCGCGCCGCATGATGTCGTCGCGTCGCTACGATCTGATGCTGACGAGGTGATCTGCTTGCAGAGCCCAGAGCCGTTCTACGCCGTGGGAATGCACTATGCAGATTTCCACCAAATCGATGACGACGAAATCGCACAAGCCTTGGCCGAATTCCGGAAAAGCATTCCTCGCGAGCATCACGCCACTTCTTGATCTAAGTCGCCGATGCTATGAGCCCTATGCCAGCACACTCGACCGCCGATTATCTCCAGCCTCGCGCAAGCTTGGCGCCTCAAGGATGAATGAACCTCTGCTCTTGGCTTGGCCTGAAGATAGGATGCGATTTTATATCTTTTGCCCGGCAAATCATGCGACTGGTGGCCCTGAGGCTCTGCATCAGCTTTCGGACGCTCTTCTTCG
>CAYYDL010000718.1:0-5327 GCA_964470545.1 uncultured Hyphomicrobium sp.
CATCATCACCTCGCAGGCCGACTGGTCGCTCGACTTCGACGTCGGCATGAACTTCTTCGAATGGCACGGGCCCGTGCCGCTCGCGCACGAAGCAGGCGTCTTCGAACGTGCGCTGAAGTTCCTCCTCAACCTGCAGATCTCCAATCCGGTTCGACGCCTCAACTGGACGATGACGATCAATCCGCGCCTCGATACGAGCCCGGAGAACTATCACAAGTGGGGCAAGGACCGGACGACGGTCACGCCCGAGAACGTCGGCCAGAAGGTTCACCTGCGCGTCGAGATGCAGGGACTGTTCCGCCTGCCGCGCTCGAACGCGATCCTGTTTTCGATCCGCGGCTATCTCCTGAGCCTCGACCAGCTCGTCACGGTTCCAAAGTGGGGCCGGAGACTGCATCGCGTGCTGAAGACGCTGCCGGAAGAACTCGTCGGTTACAAGGGCCTCAGCCGTTATCGCGACACGACGATCGAGTGGCTTTCGAGGTACGACGACGGCGCGCCGACTTCGCGCGGCGGCGGCCCGGACTGAGCACATCCCATCGAAAAACAAACTGCACCCGAACCCATCAAAAACAAGCAAGAGGTAATGCTCATGTCGCTAGCCCATCTGCCCCGGCAATCCATCCTGAATGATCGCCACCGGGCGAACGGCGCCGATCTGGATTCCGTCTCGTGGAACAACATGCCGCTTCCGCAGACCTATCAGACGGATCCCTATTTCGAGACCGAGGCGGTGCGCTGCCGCGCCGGCCTGTTCGACGTGTCCTCGTTGCAGATCATCAACGTCTCGGGCCCTGAGGCGCTCAAGCTTCTCAATTATATGCTGACCTCCGATGTTTCGAAGGCGAAGCCGGGCGACTCGCACATCTCGAACATCGTGAATGAGAATGGCGGGCTGATCGACGACGTGCTCGTCTATATCGACAGCCCGACCGAGTTCCGGCTTTCGCATGGCGCCGGAAAACTCGAGGAAGTCCTCTTCTCGCTCGCACCGAAATACGACGTGAAGGTCGAGAAAGACGATGACGTGCACATCCTTGCGCTGCAGGGACCGCTGTCGCTCGAAATCCTTGCGCCGCACACGCCGATGAACCTTGCGGGCCTCGGCTATTTCAAACATGAGCCGACGACGCTGTTCGGGACACCCGTGCGTCTCGCTCGCGGCGGCTATTCGGCCGAACGCGGATACGAAGTGTTCTGCAAGGCCGCAGATGCCCACAAGATGTGGGATCAGATCCTGGAGGCTGGCAAGGACAGGGGCCTCATTCCCGTTTCATGGGCGTGCCTCGATATCGTACGCGTCGAGGGCGGCCTTTTGTTTTTCCCCTATGAGATGCCGCACGAGGATACGACTCCATGGGAGGTTCGTGCCGACTGGACGGTCGATATGTCGAAACCCGACTTCATCGGCAAGAAGGCGCTTGCGGAAAAGAAGGGCAAGGAACGCTCGTTCGTCGCCGGCCTCGAAGTCGATACCGATCGCGCCATCGAACCAGGCGCAAAGATCACCTCGGGCGGCAGGGACGTCGGCGTTGTCACGAGCACGACCTACAGCAAGCATCTGATGAAATCGCTCGCGATGGCGCAGATCGACCCTGCCTATACGAAGCTCGGTACCGAGCTTGTGGTGCACGACAAGGGCGACTTCCCCGCAACCGTCGTGAGAATGCCGTTCTACGATCCGCTTCGGCTTCGTACGCATCCGCGTGAAGCAGCCTGATTTTTTGACCCTGAGACTTCAACACGAATACTGTCGGAAGGACACAACATGGCAGGACGTATCGCAATCATTGGCGCCGGCCCGAGCGGCATGGCGGTTTTGCGCGCATTCGAAAGCGCCCGGAAGAAGGGCGCGGACATTCCGGAGATGGTCTGCTACGAGCGGCAGAAAGACTGCGGCGGCATCTGGAACTATACGTGGCGCACCGGCACGGATGAATTCGGCGAGCCCGTCCACGCCTCGATGTACCGTTATCTTTGGTCGAATGGTCCCAAGGAAGCGCTCGAATTCGCCGACTATTCGTTCGAAGAGCACTTCGGCCGGCCGATCCCATCGTTCCCGCCGCGCGCCGTTCTGCACGACTACATCAAGGGCCGCATCGAGCGCAGCGGCATCATGCACTACATCAAGCTCAACCACTCCGTTAAATGGGTGAGCTACGACGAGACGACCGAAAAGTTCACTGTGTCGGTCAAGGATCTGGAAACGGATACGACCACGTCGTCGGAGTTCGATTACGTCTTCTGCGGCAGCGGACACTTCTCGACACCGAACATTCCGGAATTTCCTGGATTGACGATGTTCCTCGGCCGCACGCTGCATTCGCACGACTTCCGCTCGGCCGACGAATTCGCCGGCAAGGACGTTCTGTGCGTCGGCTCGAGCTACTCATCGGAAGACATTGGCATCCAGTGCTACAAGTACGGAGCCAAGTCCGTCACCTTCTCGTATCGCACGAGGGCGATGGGCTTCAAATGGCCGGCCCGGATGGACGAACGGCCCCTGCTCGAAAGGGTCGAAGGCAAGACCGCCTACTTCAAGGATGGCTCGTCAAAAGACGTCGACGCGATCATTCTTTGCACGGGTTATCTGCATCATCATCCGTTCATGGAAGATTCGTTGCGTCTCAAATCGCGCAACCGCCTCTATCCGCCGAACCTCTACAAAGGCATCTTCTGGATCGACAATCCGAAGCTGATGTACATCGGCATGCAAGACCAGTTCTATACGTTCAACATGTTCGACGCGCAGGCATGGTACGCCCGCGACGTCGTCCTTGGGCGCATCAAATTGCCGCCGAAGTCGGACATGATCGCGGACATCCATAAGTGGACGGAGATGGAAGAAGCCATTCCGGATGCGGAAGGCGCGATCGATTTCCAAACGGAATACATGCGCGATCTTCTGGCTCCGACCGACTATCCGCGCCTCGACGTCGATGCCGTCGCGAAGATGTTCAAGGAATGGGAACATCACAAGATGGAAGACATCCTGACCTACCGTGACCGCTCGCACAAATCGGTGTTGACCGGCACTCAGGCGCCCGTTCACCACACACCGTGGATGCGGGCACTCGATGACTCGATGGAAGCGTTCCTCAATCAACCAGCCACCAAAGTGGCTGCCGAGTAGACGCGTACCGGTTCATTCCCGATCTGGACTGGCCGCTTCTGGCGGTCAGTTCACGACTGCATTCAGCGAGACGAGGACACCATGAGCGACACGGTTCTGACGTCCCCCGCACGACCGAAGCTTTTTGTTCCGGGCCAGCCCTCTCTGGCACCCGGCGTCGAACGCTACGTCCTGAAAGGCGGCGGCACCGCTGTCTATGAACTCGACAAGGGTGACCGGCTTGAGATCACACCGCTCGAAGGCGGTCAGGCCGTCGAAATCGCGGCATTCGCGCCCGGTGGAAAGAGCGATCTCGGTGCGCTCGGCTTGAAGGGCAAAGATAAGCCGACAGGGATTCAGAAAGCCCTCGAAGCAGACACCGAGGATGCGCAACGGGTCCGCTTCGGATTGTTTCGGCGCGGGCTCGATCTCGGGCGCGTGAAGGCTGCGCACGTACTCGGTCCCGATTCAGTTCCCGGTGACGTCATCTCGCTCCAGGCGGAAAAATCCGTCCTCGTTGTTCTCGGCGCGCCGGCGGAGCCGATGGTCGTGTGGGACCAGACACCTGCGACGGACATTCTCGTCTTTATTCAGCGCGCCAACCCAAAGCTGCTGAACGAAGCGAAGCTGCCCGATCCCATCGCGGAACCGCGTCTTGATATTCGCATCAACATCGCAAGCGCCGAAAGCTTCGAGGTTCACGCCGGCGAATTCATTCAGATCATCGATGTGCAAGGCCGCCAATGCTCCGACTTCCTGGCCTTTAACCGCAAGGAACTCGACAAAGGCAACGTGCTCGGGCTCGATTCCACGACGACGCGCTCCGCGACCGGAACGTCTTATCCGAAGCCAGGCCTCTACTCGAAGTTCTTCGATCGCGACCGTAATCCGCTTGTCGAGATCGTACAGGACACGGTCGGGCGGCACGACACGTTCAATCTCGCGTGCACGTCGCGTTATTATGAAGACATGGGATACTTCGGTCATCCCAACTGCTCGGACAACTTCAATGAAGCGCTGAAGAATTATCCGGTCGGAAGCTACAAGGGCTGGCCGGCGATCAACTTCTTCTTCAACACCAACGTCGACTGCCATAATAACATATGGTCCGACGAACCGTGGTCGCGGCCCGGCGACTACGTGATGATGCGTGCCCTGACGGATCTCGTCTGCGGCACCTCCGCCTGTCCGGCCGACATCGATCCTTCCAACGGCTGGAACCTCACCGAAATCCACGTTCGGGTCTACCCGAAAGACACCCCGTTCAAGCGCGCGATCGGATACAGAATGGCACCGGATGCTCCAATGCAGCTGACAAGAGAATCGGGATTTCACCCGCGCACGTCAGCCCTCACCCGCAATTTCGGCGAATACCGCGGTTTCTGGGTGCCGCACTGCTATGCGAATGCTGGCCCGATCGAAGAATACTGGGCGTGTCGCGAGCGGGCCGTCATCATGGACCTGTCGCCGCTTCGCAAAATGGAAGTGGTGGGCCCCGATGCCGAACAGTTTCTCAACGGCATTATCACGCGCGACGTGCGCAAGCTTTCGATCGGCCAGATCTACTACACGCCGATGTGCTATGAGCACGGCGGCATGGTCGATGATGGGACGCTTATTCGTCTGGGCGAGAACAACTTCCGCTGGATCGGTGGCGATGACGCGAGCCTCATCTGGCTCAAGGAGCAGCTCGCGAAGACGAGCTATAAAGTGAATCTCAAGACGGCGACCAACGAACTCAACAACGTCGCGGTGCAGGGACCGAAGTCGCGCGAAGTTCTGTCGTCGATCATCGAGACGCCGCCCGGGCGACCGACGATGCAAGAACTCGGCGTCTTCCGCTTCACGGTTGGACGCATCGGTGGCGTGGACGGAATTCCGGTGCTCGTCTCACGCACCGGCTATACGGGCGAACTTGGCTATGAGGTCTTCTGTCATCCCAAGGACGCACCCGCCGTTTGGGACGCGATCATGACGGCGGGCGCGCCGTTCAAGATCCAGCCGTTCGGGTTCGACGCCCTCGACATGGTGCGCATCGAAGCGGGCCTCGTTTTCGGCGGCCACGACTTCGATTCGACCACCGATCCGCTCGAAGCCGGTATCAGCTTCACCGTGCCGACGAAGAAAGAAGAGGATTATATCGGCAAGGCGGCCATCGAGAACCGGCGCGCACACCCGCTGCGTAAGCTCGTGGGCCTCGAGATCGAGGGCAATG
>CAYYDL010000719.1:0-3371 GCA_964470545.1 uncultured Hyphomicrobium sp.
CAGCTGCCGCTAAGGCCAAGGTCGAAGTGAAGGTTGTCTTCATCTGTTAGGCTCCGTTGAAATTTGCAACGTCGACTGACGTTGCGATGTGACGCCGTGGTACGCGGTTCCACCTGTCATCAAGATGAACAAAAGCGGGGACAGGCCATACGCTTTCGTAAGGAAGGACGTCCGACCGCGGAACGCCGACCTCCTCAAAATCCAGTTGTATGGCTGCCTCGCCTCGAAATTCCTGCGATGCAGGCTTGACCGAAGTGACCCAAATCAGATTGCTTGATCTCGCCGACAGCAGCGTATGTGCTGCGTAGTTGTTGCCCCTGGATCTACAGGGTCAACCTCTACCCCGGAGGTGTCATCGGCGGCAGACAGAACCGCGCCGTCCCCAAATGGTTCTGTCCTGAGCGATAAGCTCAAAGAAGAGAGCGGCCATCATCGTGCCGCTCTCTTCTATATTCGAGCCCCCTAGGCTCGGCGGAACCTGCGGATCCAATCGACCGTTGTTCTCCTAAACCGGTTCAGAGCGAGCGCGGCTTCAAAGTGCTCTTGAGCTAATCGCGTTTGCGAAAAGGAGACCCGCAATGGCCTTTTGGAATGACAGCCGGCACATCGATGATTTCGTCAGGGCAAGCGACAGGACGCTGAATGTGCTCGTTATCGTTTTGCTCGCAGCTTTCGCGCTCGGATCAGGGGCCTATTACTACGGACAGATGAACCCCCGTGTGGAGCCTTCGCCTGTGTCGCAGCCAAGTGCGGTTCCCGCCGCCCCGACACCTCAAGAACGTTGACGACCCTTAACCCTTGCGAATACTTGTCGTGTCGAATGCGACAGTAGAAGGTGCTGACGGAAAACGGGCACACGTATTGCATGTTGAGCTGATGTACCGCGTCACAGTGAGCCGCATGTCATGTTTCGAGACAACGTCGTTTGGGTCGATTTTCGTATCTCGAAAGATATTCGCGACAAGCAGCTTCTGTCTTTCGCTGAACGCATGAAGGCGAGTTCTGCGCGCACTCAGAGCCATCTCCAGGCGTCAAAAAGCGCGCTCGAAACCATCAAGCAGATGTTGGCGAACGAGCCTTCGGACCAGAGCGAGAAGCTTTAGAGCCTTTCAGTTTTAGCTGGAAGCATAGCCTGCGTTGTTGAGGTAGTTTGCGCATTCGCGCTGTCCGATAGCGGCGACCAATCTGGCGACGTGCTGGTGGATGGCGTCGATGGATCGTGCCTGGGCCATGCGCAGCCAATGCTTCACCTTGGAGAAGACCTGCTCGATGGGGTTGAGGTCGGGCGAGTAGGGCGGCAGGTAGGCGAGCTTAGCACCGGCGGCGCGCACGGCCTGGCGGATGGCCTGGGCCCGGTGAGAGCCGAGATTGTCCAGCACGACGATATCGCCAGGACGCAGCTCCGGCACCAACATCTCTTCGACGTAGGCGCGGAAGATGGCGCCATTGATCGGACCGTCGATGACACATGGCGCCGTCAACGCATTGGCCCTCAGAGCGGCGAGGAACGTCAGCGTGTGCCAGCGCCCGTCCGGAGCAAAGCCTTTCAGCCGCTCGCCGCGCGGGCCCCAGCCACGCAAGGGCGCCATGTTGGTCTTGATCCAGGTCTCGTCAATGAAGACGAGCCGTGCCGGGTCGAGATGAGGCATGGCCCCGAGCCAGCGCAGGCGACGCCGGGTAACGTCGGCGCGCTGCTGCTCACTGGCGTACGCGGTTTTTTTTGAACGAGCGGCCTTCGCGCTTGAGGAAGCGCCAGACCGTGTCGTGCGACACGGCGATGCCCTGGCCAGCCAGCATGTCCTTGAGCTTATGCAGCGTCAGGTGTGGAACCTCCTCGACCTTTGCCAGCACAAAGTCGCGATGTGGCTCAAGACTGCATCTTTTATGACCGCCGAACTTGGCCGGCGCGGGACTGCCCGTCTCCTTCAGGCGCTTTCCCCACTTCACCACAGTTGACGGCGCGAGTTCGTACCGGGCCGCGATCGCTCGACAGGTCTCGCCCGCGGCAAGGGCTTTCGCTACCCGCTTCCTAAGGTCGTTCGAATAAGGCTTCGCCATGCATGCCGGCCCCCTCTCCAGCATGCATGTTGAATCAGATCGCACCTGATTTGGGAATCCTCAGATTCCGCCTATTGCTGAAGCGCTCTAGTGGGCGGTCCGGAGATTGGCTCGGGACGCTGGTCGGCATAGACGACGTTCGAAACGCGGATGTCGAATTCGCCGAGTTGCGCCGGTTCCAAGATGTTCGCGGAAAATATAACTGGGACCTTCAGCGCTTTGACTGCGTCGTAGAAATCGAGGGTCTCGACCTCCACGCCGAACTCGACCACGACCTTTTGCGATTTGGTTCCCCGCATGAAGGCGAGGGCAGGAGAGAGTGCCTTGAAGGCATAGGCGACCGGCTGCGCGCTGCAATATCCGCGGCGCTGAAATGGCCCACGATTGCTGGGCCGTCCAACGATAACGATTGCCTTGAAGCCCTCCATCACGGCTGCGCGCGCCCCGTGGCCATTCGGCCCTTCTGAGTGATCTTGATAAGCCACTCTATCGGCGAAGTTATGGCCGCCAATTCACATTGCGCGAGGCTGAGCAATTAACTGTGGATGGGCCGCGTAAGAGCTGCGGCTCGCTTTTTCATAAGCGGAGTGAATTGTCCTATCGAACGGCTTGATCCGCATTGAATTTGCTCTGCGGATCATTTGGAAGATCCTAAGCGGCACGACGCAAGATGGCCGCGCGCAATTTTTCGGGATCACGCTCGCCGTGATCCGCGAGATCAAACAACCGCTCGATGATCTCTTCCACGTCGGGCGCCTGAGACGATGCTCGTGCCTCCGCTATGATCTGGTCGAGGATGCGCTGAACTTCAACGAGTTCGTCGGCGCTATAAGGACAAAGTGCCATGATCGTTCCTGACGTCGGCGCGCGGCGCCGTTGGGAAATTTAAGGCGGGCGTCTTGCCGCTATCGTCAGAAGTTGTCCATGCACGGCATTGCATGGCTGATCTCATGGTTTTCGATCGCACTCGACCCAATGCCTGAGCACGCACTGTCCGATGTCCCAGCGCGAGACCGACCAAAAATCAAAGCTCTATGCGTTAAATCAATTGGTTGCGGGGGCTCGCTACAGTCGCAATCACTACGCGTTTTATTGCGAAGCCTAGATTTGGCGATGCCTCTTTCTCAGCGTGTGTTTGTGCGGAGATCGTAACGACTGACGAGCTCGCTCAACGTCCCCGAGCGCTTCGGCGAAAAGATCCGAATTACCCTCCTCAGCCGCCACCTCCAGATAAGCGGCAATATCGTCTTCTGATTTAAGATAAGACGCAGCATCGAACGGTTTGAACTTCGCGCGCCTCACAGGCTTCTCCG
>CAYYDL010000720.1:0-1647 GCA_964470545.1 uncultured Hyphomicrobium sp.
CGCGAAATCGAAAACGTCCGCATACACACTGACGTAAGCATTGGCGATGCGGTCGCGGTCTGCGGCCAAGTGCATTGCAGCGATCAACGTCAGATGATGCGGTTCGGAGCGCACGTCGCCTTGTTCGACGGTGCCCATTCCCGCGGGATTGGCGATGCGAATAGCTGCAAAGGCGTCTTCCGCATCCTGTTCGTCGAGTGACGACAGGATGATACCGAGGCGGCGCCGAAGACCGACGTCGAACGTGGTCTCGCCGGCTGCCTTCGCGAGAGGCGCACAGAGAAGCACGATGCCGAGATTGGTATTGAGGCCCGCTGCGGCGACGCTTGCTTCGGTAGCGCCGAGAATGCGTTTTCCGACGCTTGCGCCGGGTTCGGCAATGGGACCGGCCGCGGCTTTGGCAGCCTGCTCGAAATGCAGAACTTCCATGCCGTGACCGGCCGAATAGCGATGGACATTACCGGGCTTCAAGGCATCGAGTTCGGCATTGCACGCGTCAAGGAAGGCTGCGCTGATTTCCTTCGCGTCGCGCGCGCCTTTCATGGCACGGCGGCCGTGACCGGAATTCCCGCTGCAGCGCGATGGGCGACGACCGTCTTAAGAAAGTCCTCGGCGATGGCCCAGGCGATATTGATATCGGCGACGCCCTGGAGGCCGCGCCACGCTGGATTGGAATTCACTTCAAGGACTTGCAGTTCGCCTGCCGCGGTGCGGATGAGATCGATACCGGCGTAATCGGCGTCGACGGCGCGCATGGCCGCCATCGATATCTTCGTCATCTCGGCATCGGGAAGATGGACGCGGGCCTTGCCGCCCTGGTGAATGTTCGTCACCCAGCTTGTGCCGCGCCGCGTCATGGCGGCGACAACGCGATGGCGGGTGGCGAGAACGCGCCAATCTTCGTACAGCCCGTCCTTGGGCGCGACGTAGTCCTGCATGTAGTACATCTGATCGACGATTTCGGGCGCGGGCAGCTCGCTCTGCTGCGAGACCATACCGATGCCCTTGCCTTGGCTGCCGAAGAGCGGCTTCAGGACGAGGGGTCGATCAAGCCCTTCGGTATATTCGAGCGCATGGGGAAGCGTTTCACAGACGCGGGTTCGCGGTGTCGGGATGCCGTTCTTGTGAAGGAGGAACGTCGTTTGGGATTTGTCGACGCAGCGCTCGATGGCGCGGGCATCGTTCCAGACGCGCACGCCGCTCTCGCGCAACGCGTGCAGTAATCCAAGGCGGAACGTGATCTGCTCGAGGGTGCCGGCGGAGATCGAGCGCACGAACACGCCATCGGGCAGTCGGCCTTTGAACCCGGGAATGTCGATGCCGCTTTCGAGGCCGGTGTCGAAGGCGCAGTGGGGAAGCGACGAGACGGTGACGCGCGCGCCCATCGCTTCGAGGGAGCGGACGATGCGGCGGGCATGCCACTCGCCGCGCCCTTCCTCGATCAGGAGCGCGAGGTGCAGTCCGGCGCCCGGTCCCGGTTGGGGAACAGGCAGTGTCTCAGCGGAAGCTCGCATCCACGACTCCCGGCGCAAGCTCACCAGCACGGAAGGTGTTGCCCGTCTCGACATTCGAGACGGTCACCTGCGCAGGCGAGAACAGCATCGGATCGATCTTGTAGAAATCACCTTTGACGTCGGCAAAGATTTC
>CAYYDL010000721.1:0-2429 GCA_964470545.1 uncultured Hyphomicrobium sp.
GCCATCCGAACGGCGAACCTCGAGAAAATCATGAAATCGACGGCGATCTCGTCGCGACGGTCACGGAAGAGATCAAGCGAGATCGGGATGTCGTCGTGCATGTCCTCGACACCTCGAAAACGGGCTTGACGGGCGTGACCCGAGAAGCGGCCCGGCATGTCTCAGCCCTAGCGCCGGGGCGAGTGCATGTCATCATCGACGCGTGCCAACTGCGGTGTCCGATTGCAGCATTGCGTCAGGATCTCGCCGACGGCTTTCTCGTCGCGATCACCGCGTCGAAGTTCATCGCAGCCCCCCCATTTGCTGGGGCGCTCATGCTGCCTTCTGCAATCGTCGAGGAGTTGCGGAGGGCAGTCGAGATTCCGACGGGTCTTACCGACTATACAGCAGCACTCGATTGGCCGCTGGCTCTCCGCGAGCGGATGCCCCTCACATTCAGATCTGAGATGAACCTCGGTTTGGGCCTGAGATGGGCGGCGGGTCTGGCTCACCTCACGCGTCTTTCCTCGACGAGCAGCGCATATCACGATCTCATAAAAGCGCATTTCGTTGATCTCATTCGGTCCCGCGTTCAGAGGATCGCAGGCGTCGTCCTTCACGACGATGACGACGGAGACCATCTCGTCTCCCGATCCATCGTGCCGTTGACGGTCCTTAACTCGAACTGCGCGTTCGCGACATTCGAGGAAGCTAGCGCAATCCAAGCTTGCCTGCGCCGGGACGACAACGGTCCGATCTGCCACGTTGGTCAGCCGGTTCAGGTAGGTCCGCGGGCGGCATTGCGGGTTTCCGCCTCTGCACTCGACGTCGCAGCAGCTTCTGAACGCATGACCATGGGTCTTTCTCTAGAGGCAGCCTGCCGACCCCTCGAGTCCGATCTCGACATCTTTTTCGAGAAATGGGCTTCAGGTCATCGGCGCCTTCAAGATTTTTAATGTCCAAGATCGATAAGAACGCAACTTCAGCCGCTACAGGCTCGGATCTTGATCCGACCGACTGGGCCGAATTTCGCGTGCTTGCACACGGTCTTCTGGACGACCTCATCACACATATCGAAACGATCCGGCAGAAGCCCGTGTGGCAGAAGCCGACTGCGGAGGTACGTGCGCGCTTTTCCCATCCGCTTCCGCACGCAGCTAATGGATTGAGCGCCGTCTTCGATGATGTGCGCAGCCACGTCATGCCATTCGCGACCGGCAATTTGCATCCGCTCTTCATGGGATGGGTGCACGGCGCAGGAACACCCGTCGGCATGATCGCCGAACTCGTCGCGGCCGGTCTCAACCTCAATTGTGGAGGACGCGATCATGTCGGAATAAATGTCGAACGACAAATCGTCCTCTGGATGCGCGAGGCACTCGGTTATCCTGCTGCTGCGTCGGGATTGTTCGTCACCGGCTCGTCGATGGCAAACTTCCTCGCTCTCATCATCGCCAAGACCGAGGCGTTAGGGCTATCGAGCCGCGAGACGGGTTTGCGGGATGCGGATCATGCGCTTGTCGCCTACACCTCTTCCGAAGCACACGGATGCATCGCGCAAGCGATGCAGTTGTCGGGATTGGGTTCAGCGAATTTGAGAACAATCGCGGTCGATCCGTTAGGAAGGATGCGGCCTGACGATTTGCGTGCGCAAATAGCAAAGGATATCGCGCGAGGATTTAAGCCATTCCTCGTCGTCGGAACGGCGGGGACCGTCAACACCGGCGCCATCGATCCCCTTGATGACCTGGCAGCAATCGCGGCCGAAGAGAACCTTTGGTTCCACGTCGACGGCGCAATCGGCGCGCTTGCAACGTTTTCGCCGGAACTGCGTAGCCTGTTTTCCGGACTAGAGAAATCGGACTCCGTTGCACTCGACTTCCACAAATGGGGCCATGTTCCCTACGATGCCGGCTTTCTGCTGGTCCGGGACGGCACGGCCCACAAGCGAGCCTTTGCGCAATCGGCCGCTTATCTTCAGCGTGCGGATCGCGGACTTGCAGCGGGTGACACCTGGCCTTGCGATCTGGGGCCGGATCTGTCGCGCGGGTGCCGCGCGCTGAAGACGTGGATGACGATCGAGGCGCTTGGAACAGATCGCATCGGGCGATCGATCGAGCAAACGTGCTCGCTCGCGCGCTATCTTGCCGGAAGGCTCCAGAGCCATCCGATCTTCGAGCTGAAGGCCCCGGTGGCCTTGAACATTGTTTGCTTCGGGATACGCGGCGCGGGTCCGGAAACGTTACGCGAGCTGATCTTGGACCTGCAGGAGTCCGGAACGGCTGCACCTTCATGGACGATGCTGAACGGAGAGTTGGTCGCGAGGTGCGCAATCGTCAATCACCGGACGACTTCGGCCGACCTCGACGGCTTCGTGTCAGCCCTTCTCGAGCGCATCTCCGATCTCGGATTTGAATAAATGTGGTCTTGTGTCTCAGTACAATTGGCCC
>CAYYDL010000722.1:0-1935 GCA_964470545.1 uncultured Hyphomicrobium sp.
CTCGTCAATGGTGAGAACGGCGAAGTCATCATCTCTCCGCTACATGATCAGGCATCGCAATTTGCTGTAAACGCCGAACGCTGGCAGCAACAGAGAGACCGGACTCTTGTTGCACAAAAGCTACCTTGCGTGACGACCGATGGAGTCGCAGTGGCGCTGTATGCCAACATCGGGCGTCCGGAAGACGTCCGCCAGCTAGAAGAACATCACCTCGATGGAATCGGGCTGCTGCGTACCGAGTTTCTGTTTCTCGACGCTGTGGAGGCGCCCAGCGTCGAATATCAGCGCGTCGTGTATCGCGACATTCTTGACGCCTCAGGGAACCGACCAGTGGTCTTTCGTACGCTCGATATGGCATCCGACAAGCAGCCTCGTTACCTGGCGAGGCGCTTCGATCACCAGCAATTGCCGTTTCGCGGCCTGCGTTTCTCATTGAAAGAGGCAACTCTTTTCCGGGACCAGGTCGAAGCATTAGCCACCCTTGCCGTCGATCGAGACGTGAGAATCCTGCTTCCGATGGTCATTGATCCGCAGGACGTGGATCAGGCCATAGAGATCATTGAAGATTCATCGAAACGACACGGGATCGCTCAGCGCCCCCAAGTGGGAATCATGATCGAAACGCCGGCGGCGGTGGTGCTCTTTGACCGTCTCGTCTCAAAGGCGGATTTTATCAGCATCGGCACCAACGACCTGACGCAGTATTTACTCGCGGCCGATCGTGGCGCCATCGATACGGAGGAGGATTATTCGGTCCATCACCCGGCCGTACTGCGCGCGATCCGCGATGTCGTTGCCCAGAGTATTTCCGCCAACAAGCCCGTGTCGGTCTGTGGTGAGGCGGCTGGTGACCCGCATTCGGCCTGTCTATTGGCCGGACTGGGAGTGCGACAGTTTAGCATGAGCCCTGCGCGCGCGGCGCGAGTGCGTCAGCATCTGCGCATCGTCAGTATCGAGCAATGCGTGCGGCTGACTCATGAGGCGCTCGAATGCGCGAGGACCACTGATGTTCGCTCGCTGTTACGCAGCACCATCCCCGATATCAGGGCGACCGATCACGTTGACCCGATTTCGCCGAAAACGGGCATGCCGCTTTCACCCATCGGAGTCGAACGAACCACAAGCACCGGTTAAGTCTGGACGGAACAACGACAATGGACACGAACAACGAAGGGAAGATTGCGTCTGAAAACTGCTTCCACGAAGGCCAACCTCACGCGCCTGAGGATAAAACGGCTAGCAAAAGCGCACCCGTAACCTCGCCATGCTATGTGGTCGGCGTGGGTGCTTCGGCAGGAGGATTGGAAGCGCTTGAATCATTTTTCCAGCACATGCCCGCCGATGCGGGCATGGCGTTCGTGGTTGTGCAGCATCTTTCACCGGACTTCAAAAGTCTGATGGATGAGTTATTGTCGCGGCGGACGGAGATTGCCATACACCGCGTCGAAGATGGCATGGCGGTCGAACCCAACGCCATCTATTTGATCCCACCGAAGAAGGAAATGATTATCTCGGGCGGCCGGCTGTTGCTGACCGACAAGGACCCAGCGACGGGCTTGAGTCTGCCCATCGACACGTTCTTTCGATCGCTGGCGCAAGATTGTGGTGAACGGGCGGTGGGCATCATTTTGTCCGGGACCGGTAGCGATGGTTCGCGCGGGATTCGCGCGATCCACGATGCAGGCGGACTGGTCATCGCGCAAAGCGAGGATACGGCGAAGTTCGACGGAATGCCGCGTAGCGCGGTCGAAACGGGGGTCGTGGACCTGGTCCTGCCAACGGTCGGGATGGCAAAGGCGCTTTGAGACTATATCCACCATCCGGTTCACGGCACGAAATCAGGTAATCCGATCGGCAAGCTGGTCTCGGAGACGGGCATGAACGCGGTTTTCAGCCTATTGAGGGCGGAATGCGGCATCGACTTCAGTCACTATA
>CAYYDL010000723.1:0-1736 GCA_964470545.1 uncultured Hyphomicrobium sp.
GAAAGCCGGCCCGTTGGCGGCGACACGACAGGCCTGGGTCGCCACGAGGCGTGCTCTCGCTACGTTGTGGCGTTTCAGCTTGCCGGCGCAGACTCTGAGTGCCTCCATCGTCCGGCCCATCGCGAGATCGGAAAGCCGCCCGGTCTGGCTTACACCTTCTCCCAGACGAATGATGCGCGAAAACGCGTCGATGACGCGAAAGCCGCGGCGCGAGGGCTTCGCCAGCAGCAAGCGACAATTGTTGGTGCCGAGATCGAGCGCGCCGTAAATCGGCTCCATACCGGGCTGGCGCGCATCGAACAAAAACGGTGTTTCGTCACGACCGTAGTCTCGCCATCGAGATTTGTTGCCGGTCGACGATGACGATGCGCCGTTCGCTGATCTTACGGCACTCGTCGTGTTCGATATCTGCGCGGCATTTTGCGAATAGGCGCCTTCGTCTTCTTCAGAAGCCGATAGCGCTCCCGAACCGGAGGGAACGGCAACGTCGTTATCGGATCTATCCGGGGCCCCTGCTGCATCGGAAGCATCAGGCCCTGCGTGTTCGGGCGTCACGTCTATTTCTCCAGGACCTGGTCTAGCACCGACTCGCCGCTACGCTGCCGGGCACCTCAGGTTGTCGTTCTGGACCTCAGTTGGAGGGAAGTGTATCAGGTCAGGCTCTGCCGTAAAGCTCCAGTGGATTTTGTTTAATGCGCGGAATGGGGCCACGCGCGCGGTGGCGCGCAACTGTTGTCCTGCTGAGCCGAATTCACTGGCTTTCTAGACCCTTGCCGCTCGATCGGCACGAGTTGTCTCGCCTCCTGTTGCAGAGGATGCCGATAGCTGATGTTGCTTACTTTCGGGCATCTCTGACAGTCGACCGGTATTCAAGGTCGAGACGGCGCGGCCGTTCGGCCAAAGCAAGTCGGAGCTGTTCGAATGCTGGCTTACGCATTCAATGTCGCTCACGATCATCACTTGCCTTCGGCACGAAAGACAGGGGGCGAATCAAGATTTCGCGGCGGAAATTAATTGCGGATCGTTTCCAAGTGGCGGCCCGCAATGACTCCGACGCGCTGCCTTCGGAGATCGATGTTTACCTGATCTCATCCGCGCGGCGCCTTTCCACGGCAGCTGAGAGTGGCCCAGATCAGAGCTTCAACCACAGCTATGACATTGGGATCGACATTGCGGCTAAGCGTTCCTATTGCTGGCGGTGGATGAAGGAAGATCGAAGGCGCGCTTCGCATTATCAGAGCGAGACCTAAGATCGTCGGAATTTCGATAAGCTTGGCTTACTTCTTCAGCGTATGACGCGCGTGGCGCTACCATTCATCAAATCCAGTGACGTCAGGCTCCGCCTATATCCTCTGCATGCGGCTGCCAACGGCCCGGGGATTTCGAAGCCGCATCAGTTCGGATGCCTGACCTTGCGCACGTCGAATGCTGCTGCTATGACCCGCGCTTCGGCGGCCGAGTGGCGCGCCTGATCCCGGCTTTGGGGGATCGTCTAATGGTAGGACTGCAGACTCTGACTCTGCCTGTCTAGGTTCGAATCCTAGTCCCCCAGCCAGCGACTAAGTCATTGAAATCGCTGCATATTTTATGATTTCCGTAGGCGGAATTTCGTCGCCAAATCCGGCACTTGTCGACTACCATTTTGGGCTCTCGCCCAGCTGGCCTCGTCTCTGGAGACGTTTTCGGCCTTCAGGCGCCATTTATCTCTGTCGGCATTTTTCGGCCGGTCAGAGTCG
>CAYYDL010000724.1:0-2300 GCA_964470545.1 uncultured Hyphomicrobium sp.
AATTACTTCAGGCGCGCGGCGCAAGTCGCTACGTCGCCTGCACCACCCCGGGCAGTCCGGCCTATGCGGCCGTGGCGGCGGGCGCTGACGTCACGTACATGCCGCACGGCTTCCAGGCGCATTCCCTCATCTACGCCGACTTCAAGCGGTGCATCTGTTTCACCGGGTTCGAAGCGGAGCATATTGCCCATAGACTGCCGAACTGCGCGGTCGAGCTCGATGTCCCGACGCTAGACCGGTTGGATACCCTCCGTGTCGTCGCCATTGCGGGGACCTTCGGCGATCCCGGCAGCAACCATCTTATCCGACCGTTCATCGCATGGGCGCAGCAGCAGGAGCTACCGGTTGTGGTGCGCAAACATCCGTACGATATGTCCGGCTTTTGGGATGAATGGCGCGGCACCCCCGGAGTCGAGGTCGTCGAAGCGATCGGGTCCTTCGACGACTTCCTCGCGACCGTGCGACCTCGCTTTCTTGCCGCGTGGCATTCCACAGTCCTGTTCGACTGTCTGCTTCGCGGCGTGATTCCGATCAGCGTCAATCTCGATGCCATGGGGACGGCTATCGTATACCCGATCGCGGAGATGACCCTGCGATGGCCGGAGGACAGGCAGGTCGTCGAAAGGCTCCTCGACGACGCGCGCGCGCTCGACGCAATGCTGTCGCGGCTCCTCGCCCGGGCCGTGACGCATGACGCGTCGAGCGCCAATTCGGCGGTGGCGTAGGGGCTCGGGCGCGCATGCCGGACTCCTTCGCGACCGGAAGTCGGCGGCCGAAGCGGATATTGTTCGCGCGGTCGGTCGACGCAAGCAACCTCAATGCGCAGGCACAGAACGTGCAGGGCATTCTGCGACGCTGGCGCACGCGCGACGTCCGGCCTTCGGCCTTCACCTTCCACGAGCCGGACGAAGAGGTCGCCGCCAACCCGAATGTCGACCTCATCCGCATCGCCCCGGACCGGCTCTGGCGTGCCAAGGTGTTTGCGGCCTACATGCGGTTCGATGCCGTTTTTTGTCCGGGGATTCATCATTTCGCGGACTGGGCTGCCGTTCGCTTCCGCAGGGCTCGCAATCGGCCGCCGTACATCGTCAACACCATCGAAGGTCTGCTCGGACCTGAGGACGATCCGAGCGTGGACGAGGACTATGCTCGGGTGGCTGGCCACCGGACCAACAGCCAGAAAGTGCCTGGCCCGCAGTGGCGCAGGCGGGAGTGCTTGTTGCAGATGGCGCAGCACATCGTCGCGATCAGTCCGTTTCTCGCTCGCCAAGCCGAAGCGCGATACCGTGGCACCATCACCACGTTGCCGCTCGGCGTTGAACTTCGTCATTTCAGACCTCATGACCGCCCGCGCAACGAACGCTCGCGTGTCGTGTGCGCCGCCAACGTTCGGGCTCACAAGCGGCCGGAGGTCTTCCTCACGCTCGCCAGTCGTTTTCCGCAAGCCGACTTCGTTTGGTACGGGGAGGGCGAGCTGCGCGATGGCCTGACGGCGAAGGCGAATGCGGTCGGCCTGAGCAATCTCCTGTTTCCCGGCGCGGTCTCATCCGATGAACTGGGACGGCACTTCGCCGCGGCGGACATCATGCTGCTGCCGTCGCTTTCGGAGGGGGTCCCGAAGGTGACACAGGAGGCCGCCGCCGCCGGCCTGGCGCAGATCGTCTTTGGATATTTCGAAGCGCCTTCCGTCGTCGATGGCGTGAACGGGTTCGTGGTCTGGGACGACGATGAGATGATCGAGCGGCTGGCCATTCTCCTGAACGATCCCGAACGCGTCGCGGGGATGGGACGTGCCGGCGTCCGGATGGCGGAGGGGTGGGCGTGGGATCTCCTCGCTCCGCAGTGGGAAAGCGCGATCGCCGCGAGCATCCGAATGGCCGACGCCTCCGTTGCGACATCTGCGGCCATCGGCAGCCCGTCCCGCCTCTGTTGAAGGCCGCAGATGGGAAATGAGGTTCTGTTGGCGAGATACTGGCACGATGGTGGATCGACGGATTCGTCGCCCAAGCACTTGACGTACTATTCGGAGGCCGCTCTGAAGAGTTATTTGCGGCGTACCGGGTTCACGCTTTTTGCCCGTGACAATTTCCACAATGACGTCGTCACGGTGGTTGGTCTGAAGTGACCGCGTCTTCGACGGCGTCTAGCTGATGCGTCACAGCTCCAGTTGAATACTATCTCCGACCGAACGGGACCATCGCGTGGCGCTGCCAAGCGGCTTGGCTCGCAATCACTGCTGGTGCTCGCGGGAAACATCTTCACGCTCGCGGTCGGCCTGCCGCTTCAGGTCTATGTCGCCC
>CAYYDL010000725.1:0-3215 GCA_964470545.1 uncultured Hyphomicrobium sp.
CGAGGACGCCTACGCGCTCGTGCAGCGGAATGCGATGAAAACCTGGGAGCAGGGCAAGGATTTTCTGACTGAATTGAAATCGGATAAGGACGTCACGGCCAAGGTTCCGCCCGCCGATCTCGATGCCATGTTCGATCTCGATTATCACACGGCCCACGTCGACACGATCTTCCGTCGCGTCTTCGGGACGGCCTGATGACGTCCGTCCCTGCGAAAGTCGATGGATCACGACAAACTGTCTTGTAGGTGACACAAAAACCAGCGACTTTGGCTGAGTCGGGAGATAAGCGGGACAACGGGGCACATGTGGTGGCCGACGTTCGTGTTTGAGACGGACGACACGGAGGACGGCGACGCGTCTCCCTCCCCCGCGCCCGTCCTCACACCGGTCGCTATGCTCAAGGGCGCGCTCGCGATTGGCGCGGCGGCCCTGGTCTTTTTTGCCTTCCTTCCCGGGATTGATCTGACAGTCGAGCGGCTGTTTTATCTGGGAAACGGCCACTTCCTCGGAAACAAAATCGCGGCATTTCCGCTGATGCGGCGCAGTTTTAATGTCATCTTTTACGCGGCGTGCATAACGGCAAGTCTCGGATTGATCATAGCGGTACGCACCGGGCGTCCCTGGCTGGATCTCGACGTACGCAAGTGGCTGTTTATCGGTCTCTGCCTGATGGCAGGGCCCCTCCTCGTCGCCAATATCGGCCTGAAAGATCATTGGGGACGCGCACGCCCCCGCGATGTCGCCGAATTTGCCGGCACAAAGGAGTTCACGCCGCCCTTTCCGCCCGCCAGCCAGTGCGATTACAATTGCTCGTTCATTTCAGGCGAGGCCTCCTCCATTTTCATGGTTCTGTTTGCCGCCGCCCTGGTGTTCAAATCGCGCTCGCGCAGTTTTGCCGTCCTCGGAATCGTGTTCGGCGGACTTGCTGGCCTGACGAGGATGTCCCAAGGCGGTCATTTTCTGTCCGATGTGATTTTTGCAGGGGTGCTGATGGCCGCAACCGCCGCCGGGATTCAAATCCTCTTCGACACGTGGGAAGCAAAGCATAGCCGCCTTATCGAACAGCGTTCGGGCTGAGCGAAACGTTTGGGCGCGAAATGCTTCTGCGTGACAACTCCAAACCGAACGTCTAAGCGGTTCTTTGACTGAAGCAGCATTGAGTCCGATGGGGATGATGACCGGGACGGTCTCCCGAGCTGAGTTTCAGAACCGCGACGCCAACAGCAATGCTGCTCTCCTTTTCTGGGGCGCTCTTGCCGTCGGCATCGTGACCGGCATTCTCTTCATCGCATTTCCCGCGATTGACTTGGAAACATCTGCAGTCTTCTACCGTGGCCACGGCATCTTCGCGGGCAAAGGCGGCGGTATTTTCAGTGGCCCTCCAACGACCGTTGCCGACTTCACCCGTCTCTCCCTCTACATCTCTTTTGTCGGCGTCTGCATTATCGACCTTATAGGTATCGCCATATCGTCGATCGGCAGACGCAGGTTTCTCGGGCTCGGAACCCCGAAATGGCTGTTCCTCGCGGCCTGTCTCGTTCTCGGACCTGGAATCGTCGGTAACGTTATTTTAAAGGACCACTGGGGCCGCGCGCGACCCGTCCATACAATCGAATTTGGCGGAACAAAAAGTTTCTCGCCGCCGATCATTCCGTCGGATCAATGCGATAGGAACTGCTCGTTCGTCGCGGGGGAGGCATCCATGATGTATGCGACGTTCTTTGCGGCAGCTTTTCTCTTTCCGACTTTCGGCCGCAGGCTGATTTTAGCGGGCGTTCTGATGGGACTTTTCGCGGGCGTGGTCCGGATCTCGCAGGGAGCGCATTTTCTATCCGATGTCGTTTTCGCCGGAGTGACGATGGCATTGACTGTGGCGGGCGTGTACGCGCTCTCCGGACCGATAATGCGATTGCTCCAGATTGATGCCGACACCCCCGCTGAAAATCCACCGACACGACGGAGTGTGTCCTGACCGCCGATCTCCAAACCGAATTTGCTAAGGGCGAACTCGCAAATGCGCCGCCGTCCGATCCGGCAGGGTCGGTGCGGACCCGTCTACGGCTCTCCGTCATCATTCCCACTTATTGCGAAGCCGGCAACGTCGCCGCGATGATCGCCGCGCTTGACACCGCACTCGCCGGCGTCCGCTGGGAAGTCATCTTCGTCGATGACGACAGCCCCGACGGAACGATGAGCGTCGTCCGCTCCCTCGGAGAGCGCGACGATCGCATTCGCGCCATGCGTCGTGTGGGGCGCCGGGGACTTGCCGGGGCCGTAATCGAAGGCATGCTCGCGGCCGGCGCCGACGTCGTGGCGGTCGTTGATGCCGACCTTCAACACGACGAAAAGCTTCTTCCCGACATGTTGCGCGACATCGAGAGCGGCAAATCGGATCTCGTCATCGGCACGCGCTACGATCAAACCGGCGATGCCCGCCAGGGCTTCTCGGCCACGCGCCGCTGGTCGAGCATGTTGGCGACCGGACTGACGAACATGCTGCTCCGGACCAATGTCAGCGATCCCATGAGCGGCTTCTTCATGATGAAGCGCAGCATCGTCGATGCAATCGCGCCAAAGCTTGCACCTGGCGGATTCAAGCTTCTTCTCGACATTCTTGCCTCGCTCCCTTCTGGGGTCCGCGTGTCGGAAAAGCCTTATGTGTTTCGACCGCGAAAGGTCGGCCAGTCGAAGCTCGACGGTGTCGTCGTCGCGGATTTTCTCGGCCTGCTCCTCTCGAAGCTGACCGGAAACTGGATCTCGCCGAGATTTTTTCTTTTTGCGCTTGTCGGCGCCACAGGCCTGATCGTTCATCTGACAGCGCTGCGCTCCGCGATCGTCCTCGGCGGCACATCGTTTAACGAGGCGCAAATCTTCGCCTCGTTCGTCGCCATGACTTTCAACTTCTTCTTGAACAACGCATTGACCTTCCGCGATCGGCGCCTCGGCGGACTTCAGGCCGTCCGAGGTCTCCTGAGCTTCTATGTCGTCTGCAGCATCGGAACGCTCGCAAACCTCGGCGTCGCAGACTTGGTCTACAATCATGACCCGAACTGGTGGCGCGCAGGCATTGCTGGCGCCTTGATGGCCGCCGTCTTCAACTATGCCGTCAGCTCGACGCTCACCTGGCGGCGGTAATGGCGGCCGTTACGTCGATGCACGCATCGGAATCCGCGGAAGATACCCGTGAGAACCGGTCCGCTGCCAATCTTCTCCT
>CAYYDL010000726.1:0-2078 GCA_964470545.1 uncultured Hyphomicrobium sp.
CGTCCGACGGGTATGCAACTGATTGCTTACGTGGTGACTGCGGCGAATATTTTAATTCTGAGCTAGGCCCGGCGCGCGCCGGAACGGCGAACGGCGCTGAGCGCGTGAAAAGAAAGGCGCCATACACGGGCGCCTTTGAGCGATTAAAGACCCAGCTCCGAGAGACCAGGATGATCGACGGGCCGCGTTCCGAGCGGCCAATGAAACTTGCGGTCGCTTTCGGCAATCCGCATGTCGTTGATGCTCGCATAGCGGTGGTGCATCAGCCCGTCGTTGCCGAATTCCCAATTCTCGTTCCCATAAGCTCGGTACCACTGATTGCTGTCGTCGCGGTACTCGTAGGCGAAGCGGACGGCGATGCGATCGTCCGTGAAGGCCCAAAGCTCTTTGATCAGGCGATACTCCAGTTCACGGTTCCACTTGCGGGTGAGGAATTCGACGATCTGCTGACGTCCCACCGGGAATTCCGCCCGATTGCGCCATACGCTGTCGACCGAATAAGCGAGCGAGACCTTGTGCGGATCGCGTGAATTCCAGCCGTCTTCGGCCATGCGGACTTTCTGGATCGCCGTTTCGCGCGTAAAGGGTGGGAAGGGTGGTCTGGCGTCGGACATATTCATCTCTTTCTTTCATTGCGGTCGAGGGGATCGCTTGACCCGGGCCGCAAACGTCATGAGGCTTTGCGGCTAATCGTTATGGTTCGATGAACCGTTGATGGAGGGAGCGCCGAGCATGTACGACATCGCCAATCTTTCGAATTTGCCGCATCTGCGGAATCTCTCGTCGACGACAATGGCCGCGTTCGAAAATTTCGATCGTGCCGCCATGGCGGCCGGCACCATTCCGCGGCGCTATAAGGAACTGATTGCGCTTGGCGTCGCAATCGCAACGCAGTGCCCCTACAGTCTCGAAGTCCATCGCACGAATGCCGAGAATGCCGGCGTCACGGAAGCGGAGATCGCCGAAGTCATTTATATCGCGGCGACGATGCGGGCAACGGCTGCGATCGCGCACGGTACGCATCTTGTCGGGCCGCGCAAGGCGAAGCGTTGAGATACGAAATTCGGCGCGAGCTTGTCAGGCCTACAACACACTGATCAATTTGATCGCGATGATCGCGAGGCTGACGGCGCCAATCCAAAGTGCAGCATCGCCAGCGCGATTACGCCTGGAACGCGAGGCAATCTTTTCAACCGTCTCATCATCAAGGCGGACACCCGCATTCGCCATCTGCGAGAAACCATGAATCGCCTGCGCGGCGTTTTGCAAAAGCGCGGGCGTCTTCATCACGATGTCGCCGATCGCTCCGGCCCCTCGGCCTGCCTCCTTCAGCCGGCCGAGCGGAGACAGATTGGCGTCCATCCATTCCTTTGCCACGGGCTCGGCGGCAACCCAGACATTCAATGAGGGATCGAGATCGCGGGCGACGCCCTCGACGATGACCATGCTTTTCTGCAGCAGGATCAGCTCGGGCCGCGTCTGCATGTCGAAGAGCTCGGTATAGGCGAAGAGCTGCCCCAAGAGATCGGCCATCGAAATTTCTTCCGCCGTCCGTCCCTGAATCGGCTCGCCGATGGCTCGCATCGCCTGTGCGAATTCGTCGATGCTGTGGTGCGGAGGCACGTAACCCGCTTCGAAGTGGATGGCGGCAGCGCGATAGTAGTCGCGTGTGATGAGCCCGTGCAAAATCTCAGCGAGGAATCGGCGCTCCGGGAGGCCGAGGCGCCCCATGATGCCAAAGTCGACAGCCACAAGGTCGCCGTCGTCGTCGACGAAGAGATTGCCCTGATGCATGTCGGCGTGGAAAAAGCCGTCGCGCATGGCGTGACGAAGGAACGAGCGCAGTACCGTCATGCCGAGGGCGGCGGTATCAAAGCCTTTGCCCACGAGTTTATCGCGTTGAGCGATCGGCGTGCCGTCGATCCATTCGACGGTCAGCACGCGCTTGGCTGTTCGCTTCCAATCGATGTCGGGGACGCGAAAGCCTTCGTCGTTCTTGATGTTCGAGGCCATCTCGGAAATGGCGGCGGCCTCGAGGCGCAGGTCCATTTCGAGGTCAGTCGTGTGCTTCAGGTTGT
>CAYYDL010000727.1:0-1546 GCA_964470545.1 uncultured Hyphomicrobium sp.
CGGAGTGAATCGAACGTTGAGGACGTCGCGCGGACGCGGCAGCGGGATCGCCTGCTCCAGCGCGATCATGGCCGGGCGGCGGGTGCAGACGATGACGCGATCCGCGAGCGTCACCGCTTCCATCAGGTCGTGGGTGACGAACACCACGGTCTGCCCGTTCTCGGCGGCGAGTTTCAGCAGCAGGTCGTGCATCGTGAGCTTCAACTGCGCATCAAGCGCGGCGAACGGCTCATCGAGCAGTGCCGTCTCCGCCCCGTAGAGCAGCATGCGGGCGAGACAGGCGCGCTTACGCATGCCGCCGGACAGTTCTTGCGGATGGCGGTGCTCGAAGCCGTCGAGGCCGACATGCTTGATGACCTCGTCGGCGCGGGCAAGCCGCTCTGATTTATTGACCCCTGCAAGCTCGAGCGGGAAGGCGATGTTGTCACGCACCGTACGCCAAGGCAGCAGATTGTCCTTCTGCGTCATGTAGCCGACGTCGGTGTTGACGTCGGCGACGCGGGCACCCTTGTAGAACACGCCGCCCTTGGTCGGCGCGTAAAGGCCGGCGATCATGTTGAGCAAAGTCGACTTGCCGCAACCGCTCGGCCCGATGACGGCGATGATCTCCTTCGGCTGAATGGTGACGTCGATGTCGCGTACGGCGTCGACCAGAACGTCCCGCTTGCGGAAAGACTTGGAGACGTGCCGAAGCTCGATCATCGCCGCTCCACCTAGAAGATCGACCGCTGATGGCCGCCGTCGACGTCGATATTGGCGCCGACGATGAAACCGGCACGCTGGGAGGCGAGGAACGCGACCGCGTTGGCGACATCCTCCGGCGTGCCCCAGTGGCCGAGCGGCACCTCGGCGCCCCACTTGGCTTCCTGCTGCTCGAGGCTGCGGCCATAATAGAGCTCATTGTGCAGGCCGCCGAGCGCGTGCGTGAGCGGACTCTAGATCCGGCTCGGGCACACGGCGTTGACCAGAATGCCGCTCGGCGCGAGATCGTCGGACAGCGATTTCACGAAAGCGTGCTGCGCGGCATTGATCACAGTGGACGCGATGGCGTTGCCCTGCGGCACCTTGCCGGCCTGACCGATGATCATGATGAAGCGACCGTCGCCGCGCCGGCGCATATGCGGCGTCACGCAGCGTGCCAGCTCCCAGGCGCCCAGCACCTTGGTCTCGAAATGCGCGAGCAGCTTGCCGCCGTCGACGTCTTCGAGGCGGCCGGGCAGATGCGTGCCGGCATTACTCACAACAATGTCGATGCCGCCGAGCGCGCTAACCACGTTATCGACCAGCGCGGCGATTTCAGCCGGCCGGCGCAGATCGGCGACGAAGCCTTTCGCGACTTGCGATCGAAGTGAGGCAACCGCCGTGTCGAGCTTGTTCTTGTCACGGCCGCAGATCGCGATAGCGCAGCCTTCGGAGACCAGCTTCTGCGCGATGGCGAGGCCAATGCCGCTGGTGCCACCGGTGATCAGCGCCGTCTTGCCGCTCAATCCGAGGTCCATGACGCCTACTCACCCAAATACGTAGCGGTGGTAGCCGCCGTCGATGC
>CAYYDL010000728.1:0-3437 GCA_964470545.1 uncultured Hyphomicrobium sp.
GAGAAGGGAGAACGCGTTGGGGTATTGGTGGGCGAGCCTGCGATAAGCTTTTGCGGTTTCGATGAAGCGCGTCTGCCAATCAAGATCTCGTTTCGGTGCGTCGATACTTCCCTGCAGGCGATCGGCAACGGCGCGCTCCAAACCTTCCTTGGAGCCGAAGCGGTAGCTCAACGTCGCAACGTCACAGCCAATCGCACGGGCAGCGCAGCGGAGGCTGAATCCATCCAGGCCGCCGCGCTCGATTTCCGCTAGGGCGGCTTCAACGAGATCGGCCTCGAGCAGCCCTCTCTGGCCGCGGCTGTGTCTGGTTTTCATCACTGTTGAAATCGCTCTTGCGGAACGACAAGTCAAGAGCTATTCCAACATTGTTGAAAAAGGGAAAAGCATGGCATCCGCGATCGATCGAGAGTTCAGTGCGCGAGAGAGAAGCCTCAGTCTCGCCGCGATTATCTCGACGGCATCCGGTGTTGGAATTTCATTCGGTGTCGGCTTTCCGCTGACCGCCCTCACGTTCGAACTTTGGCATCAGCCGAGCTGGCTCATCGGCTTGGCCGGTGCCGTTCCGGGTCTCGCCGTTCTGCTGATACTGCCGATCGCGCCGCGAGTTATCGCGTGGTGCGGGCCCGTGCCTGCGATCGTCTCCGGCTGCATGATCGGGTCGCTGGGCTTTCTTGCCCTGGGAATTTTCCAATCCCCTTGGGCTTGGATCGTGATCCGCCTCTTGATGAGCGCCGGTTTTGCCATTCCGTGGCTCGCGGGCGAAACATGGATCAACGCCGTCTCGCAGGAGGAGACACGGGGCAGGGTCATCGCAATCTACGGGATCGGGTTCTTCTCCGGCTATGCGATCGGCCCGGTCTTTCTGCAGCTGCTCGGTATTGTCGGACCAGCGCCTTTCATCGCGGGGGCTCTCCTGACGGCCCTTTCGGGATTGCCGATCATTTTCGGGCGGCGGCTCGCTCCCGCCTTTTGCCACGATGGGGCGCACAGGATCATCTCAGCCTTTGCCATCGTACCGACAGCGATGGTTTCGGCATTCATCGGCGGCTTCTCCGAAGTCACCATTCTTTCGCTGATACCCAACGTGGCGCTCGCGGCGGGTTGGGCACGTGATTCCGCTTTAGCTCTTCTCACCATCACCACGATCGGCGGAGTGGCGCTTCAGTTTCCGCTCGGCTGGCTTTCCGACAAGATGTCCCGTTTCATTTTGACGATCGGTTCCATCGGCCTCTTTATCTTGCTCGCCTTGGCGTTGCCGTGGGCACTGGGGAGTACGATCGCCTCCGTCATCGCGGCGTTCATGATCGGCGGCGTTATTCTGGGCTTCTATTCGTTGGGGCTTGCGATCGTCGGCGAACGCGTGAAAGCCGGCGATCTCGCGGCCGTGAATGCCGCTTACATCATCATGTACCAGTGCGGTTCTCTCATCGGGCCTGCTTGCGCCGGTATCGCAATGACAGATCATCCGGTTCGCGGGTTCGTAGAGATCGTCATCGCGATCATGCTGATTTCAGCGGTCGCGCTTGTGGCCTTCGAATTCAGGGACCGGCGGAGGACGCGCTACTGAATTTTCGGGTCTCGGAACGTGGTTAATTCTTTGTTTGCGTCCTCATGTTAGCCTCGCGCAAGGTTCCACATCTCGATGGCGTCGCGGGACTGCTCATGTTGGTGCGATCCGTTCTGTCATTCTTTTCCGTTCTGGCCTTCGGCGTCATGACGGCCGCAGCCGTCTTTGCAGCCATGCCCTGGCTTTCCGGACATGTGCCGGACAGCGTCCGCGCCCTGACGGAAGGGCTGCAATTTGAATCGCTGGCGATGGGGCTGGCGCTCGGTTTGATTCTGGGCGCCATCGTTCGCTGGGATTGGGCGGACATTCCCCGTCGGGTGATTACCTGGTTCCTCGTCCGCGAGCAGAAGTTTTTCTACTATTCGCTCATCGCCGTTTGTGCGGGCGTGCTGATTTTCTATTGAGCTGAAAAGCAAAGAGGCGGCCGCATGGACCGCCTCCGAAGATGTCTTGCTCGGCTCGGTTCTCAGACCGAATAGTACATGTCGTACTCGACCGGATGCGGGGTCATCTCGTAGCGCATGTTTTCTTCCATGCGCAGCGCGATGTACGCATCGATCATGTCGTCATTCATGACGCCGCCAGCTTTCAGGAAGTCTCGGTCCTTGTCGAGACTGTCGAGCGCTTCACGGAGCGAACCGGAGACGGTCGGAATCTTTGCGAGTTCCGCGGGCGGCAGATCGTAGAGATTCTTGTCCATCGCCGGACCAGGATCGATCTTGTTCTGAATGCCGTCGAGGCCGGCCATCAGCATCGCCGTAAAGGCGAAGTAGGGGTTCGCGCCGGGATCCGGAAAACGGATCTCGATGCGTTTCGCCTTCGGGCTTGAGACGTGCGGAATGCGGCACGACGCCGAGCGGTTGCGCGCCGAATAGGCGAGCAGCACGGGCGCTTCGAAGCCGGGGACCAGGCGCTTATAGGAGTTTGTCAGCGGGTTTGTGAAAGCGTTGATGGCTTTCGCGTGCTTCAGAATGCCCCCGATATAATTGAGGCACATTTGTGAAAGGTCGGCGTATTTGTCGCCGGCAAACATCGGTTGGCCGCCTTTCCAGATCGACTGGTGGACGTGCATTCCCGAGCCGTTATCGCCGAAGATCGGTTTCGGCATGAACGTCGCCGTCTTGCCATAGGCCTGCGCGACGTTGTGGACGACGTACTTATAGATCTGGAGATGATCGGCCATCGTGATCATCGGGCCGAACTTCATGCCAAGCTCGTGCTGTGCCGCCGCGACTTCGTGATGGTGCTTTTCGACGGAGACGCCCATTTCCGAGAGAACCGAAAGCATCTCCGAGCGGATGTCCTGAGCGCTATCGATTGGCGGCACCGGGAAGTAACCGCCCTTGACGCGCGGACGATGGCCCAGATTACCCGACTCTACGATGGCGCCTGAGTTCGAAGGCAACTCGCTCGAGTCGACCTGATAGCTCATCGAGTACATGTCAGTCGTGAACCTGACATCGTCGAAGATAAAGAATTCGGCTTCCGGACCGAAATAGACTTTATCGCCGATGCCGAGCGACATCATGTAAGCTTCGGCCTTCTTGGCGATAGAGCGGGGGTCGCGTTCGTAGGGTTGTCCCGTCGACGGCTCCAGGACGTCGCAAAAGATCGCGACGGTCGTTTGAGCGAAGAAGGGATCGATATGCGCGGTTGCCGGATCAGGCATCAAGGTCATGTCGGAAGCTTCGATCGACTTCCACCCCGCGATCGAGGATCCGTCGAAGGCATAGCCGTCGGAGAATACACTATCGTCGACGCAACTGACGTCGGCGGTGACGTGCTGCATCTTGCCCTTGGTGTCCGTGAATCGAAAATCCACGAACTTGGCTTCTTTGTCCTTGATGAATTTCAGGACGTCACTCGCGTT
>CAYYDL010000729.1:0-3832 GCA_964470545.1 uncultured Hyphomicrobium sp.
GCCCGACGAGGCAAAGAAGCTTCGGCATACGACCCGCATCTAAAAGCTGATCGTCGTCGACGATCAGCACAACTGCATCGGGCTCATCACCGTCAAGGATATCGAGAAGGCCGCGAAGCACCCGAACGCTTCGAAGGACGCGCAAGGCCGGCTTCGCGTCGCCGCCGCGACGACGGTCGGAGAGGACGGCTTCGAGCGCACGGAAAGGCTGATTACCGCGGGCTGTGATGTCATCGTCGTCGATACCGCGCATGGCCATTCCATTAAGGTGATCGACGCCGTTGCGCGCATCAAGCGGCAGTCGAACAGTGTGCAGGTCATCGCCGGAAACGTCGCGACGGCCGACGCGACGAAAGCGCTGATCGACGCTGGCGCCGACGCGGTGAAAGTCGGCATCGGTCCAGGCTCGATCTGCACGACACGCATCGTGGCCGGAGTTGGCGTCCCGCAGCTGACCGCCGTGATGGAGTGCGCGAAGGAAGCGTCGCGCTACGGCGTACCGGTCATCGCCGATGGCGGCATCCGGTTCTCGGGAGACATCGCCAAGGCCATCGCCGCTGGCGCGTCTTGCGTGATGATCGGTTCGCTGCTCGCAGGCACCGACGAAGCGCCGGGAGAGACCTATCTCTATCAGGGCCGCACCTACAAGTCGTATCGCGGCATGGGGTCGGTCGGTGCGATGGCGCGCGGCTCGGCTGACCGCTACTTCCAGGCCGAGGTCCGCGACACGCTGAAGCTCGTTCCGGAAGGCATAGAAGGACAGGTTCCCTACAAGGGCCCGATGGAAGCCGTCGTCCATCAACTTGTCGGCGGCCTGCGCGCAGGCATGGGTTATCTCGGAGCAAAGACGATCCCTGAGCTGCAGAAGCGCGCCAAGTTCGTCCGCGTTTCGCCGGCCGGCATTCAGGAAAGCCACGCCCATGGCGTTATGATCACGCGCGAAAGCCCGAACTATCCGGGCGTTGGCCGGTAGTCTATTAGACATCAGCGCGTAGTGCGGGAGGCCCTGTCATGTCGGTCACGGACTTTCTGTTGCCGGTGTTCGTCGAGATTCTGCTGATTTTCGTCCTGATGGGTTTGATGGTCCGTGCCCGCGTCGGGAGCATTCTGCGTGGCGAAGTCAAACCTGAGGATGTCGCCTTGAGCAGCACCGCGTATGGCAACCGGGCCCAGCAGTTTGCCAACTGCTTCGCCAATCAGTTCGAGCTGCCGCTGCTTTTCTTCGCATTGATCGCTTTCATCCTGATCACTCGCATCGGCGATACCCTCCTGCTGATCCTCGCCTGGGTCTTCGTTCTGTCCCGGATCGCCCATGCCGTCGTTCATACGACGAGCAATGATATCCGACGGCGCTTCGCAGCCTACGCGACTGGCGCAGCGGCGCTCATCGCAATGTGGTTAGTGTTCGCCGTCAAAATTCTGACGGGCGCCTGAGGCTGTTGGAAATGAGACTGTTTGAATGAAAGTCGGTGCCCGCATCGCCGCGGCGATCGAGGTCTTGGATGCGATTATTAATCGTTATCAGCCACCCGCCATCGCACTGACCGACTGGGGCAAGGCGCATCGCTTTGCTGGCTCCGGCGACCGCAACGCGATCGGCGGCCTCGTCTATGACGCCCTACGCCGGAGGGCATCGATCGCATGGGCGCTTGGTGCAGACACACCTCGAACATTGGCGCTCGGCGCCGCCCCGTCCGCTTTGGGTCTCGCGCCGGAAGCTGTCATCGCGGCGTGCGACGGCTCGGATCATTCCCCGACACCGCTGTCGGAAGCAGAGCAGGCGGGCTTGACGCGCCCGCTCGACGAGGCTCCCGCCCACGTCCAAGCCGATATTCCCGAATGGCTTTGGCCGTCTTTCTCTGACCAGTTTGGCGATGGTGCCATCGCCGAAGGGCAGGCAATGGCCCGCCGTGCACCCGCCGACCTCCGAGTGAACACCCTGAAATCGACGCGCGAAAAGGTTCTGAAAGCGCTCGCGGGCTTCGGCGCAGAGCCCTGTCTGCTTTCCCCTATTGGTGTTCGCGTCCCGCCACCGGTCGGAGCACAGCGGACGCCCAACCTCCAGGCCGAAGCCGCTTATCAGGCCGGGTGGTTCGAAATCCAGGATGAAGGGTCGCAAGTCGCTGCATTGCTCTCCGGCGCAGGGCCGAGGAAACAGGTACTTGATCTCTGTGCGGGCGCTGGCGGCAAGACGTTGGCGCTGGCGGCATTGATGCAGAACACCGGGCAGATCTACGCCTATGACGCCGATCGCCACCAGTTGAAGCCAATCTTCGAGCGGATCAAGCGGGCGGGCGTCCGCAACGTCCAGGTGCTGCGCGCAGGAGACGAACTCGCAGTCGACGCCTTCGGTCCGCGCTTCGATGTCGTCCTGGCCGATGCCCCTTGCACGGGCACCGGAACTTGGCGCCGCCGTCCGGATGCGAAGTGGCGACTAAAACCCGACGCATTGAAGGCGCGCATGTCCGAGCAGCAGTCCGTGCTGAAGCGCGCCGCGAGCCTCGTAAAGCCTGGCGGCCGGCTTCTTTACGTCACATGCTCGATCTTGCCCGAAGAGAATACCGGCCAAATCGCATGGTTTCTCGAAGCGAACCCCGACTTCTCGACCGTCCCGACTGCTGAAATCTGGCGCGCCGCCTTTACAAGCGAAACGCCGCTATCCGCGGACGGCCGCGGGGACTCACTTCTGTTGACTCCCCACCGCCACGGCACCGACGGATTTTTCATCGCTGCGTTAGTCCGAAAGACATAGCGAACTTTCTGTGGATTGATTTTTCCGGCCACACCGCGCTCTGCGATGGGCGAGTTCATCAGCACGCAAATCGCCTGTCGGAACTTTTCCTGTCGCGCCGTTACGCTCAGACACAAAATGTGAGCGGAGCATCCGCTCCTCGTCGCAACAAACGCCGTTGACATCAGACGCCGTCAAACTATCTCATCGGGCGTTTGCCGCTGGCTCGCGGCAAATCGAGGGACAGGTGCCATCGTTCGCGTTTTGCGTCAGCGCCGCGCCCACGCTCGTGAGGCCAATTGAGGTCAATGAATGAGCGGCAGGCCCCACTCCTTCCTCTCTCCGAAATGCGAAGTCCATCCGACTCCCGACCGCGGCGGCCATACCGTCGTCGCACGAGAAGCGATCGCCAAGGGCGAGCTGATCGTGGTCTGGAGCGGAACGCTCGTGACGGGCGAGGAATTGAATGAGATGCCTTCGACCGTGAAGCGCTATTCGCTTCAGGTGGAGGAAAACCAGTATCTGGTCTCGCTATCCGACTGCGAGCCGCCGGATTACGTCAACCATTGCTGCGATCCGAACTCAGGTCTTGCAGGCCAGATCACGCTTGTGGCAATGCGCGATATCTTGCCCGGCGAAGAGATCACCTACGACTACGCGATGAGCGACGGCTCGCCTTACGACGAGTTCGCATGCTCCTGCGGGTCGCCGCACTGCCGTGGCCACGTCTCAGGCCAGGACTGGATGCGGACCGATCTCTGGCGCAGGTATGCGGGATATTTTTCGCCCTACCTTCAGCGCCGCATCCTGGCAATGCAGGCGCTGCGCTCGCTGGCTGCGAGGCGTCGCCGCGCGCGGAAGCCTGATGCGGAACCGATCGTCGTGCCCGGAGAATAGTAGCGCTGCGCTAAAGGGCGCCGCTGAGCTTTCGGTCGACGTGCGCATCGAACGTCCGATAGTCGCACGTCATTTCCTCCCCGGCACGAATGTCGCGGGTGGCGATATCGTATCCCTCGATCGCGCCCTGTTCGTGGACGCCAGCCGTGTTCGGATCATCCGCGTGATTCATGAAACGGGCGTTGTCGGCGCAGAGCACGAACT
>CAYYDL010000730.1:0-7689 GCA_964470545.1 uncultured Hyphomicrobium sp.
TCATGACGATCGCAGAAAGTTTGGGCGGAAGGTATAGAATCCTAGGAGTTACGGAGCAGCAGCTTATTCTTTGCTCTGTGCCTGGAACGCGGCGTTTGAAGCAACGGCGGGACATCCGAGCATCTTCGCTAATGCCTTAACAAGTTCATCGAGGGTGTCGGCATTAACAGTGTGGCCACCAGTTTCGTCCGCCAGACACTTCGCTCCCGGCACGGATGGCTCGCCGTTTAAAAGCTGCAGCTTATAGCCGATAATATGGACAACAATATCTGGATCCGCTGTGTGCAGCGCGTGAGCCAAGAGGCACGGGTCGCCGCCGCAGGTTTCCTCGCCATCGGTCAACAGCACAATCGCACCACCCGTATTAGAGGAGCTAAGTGCGTCCGCAGCAATTCTGACCCCCTTGGTCAGCGGCGTCTGGCCCGCAGGATTTAGCCGTTCAACCTGAGACAATATTTCGTTTCCTGCATTTGGCTTTGGTGGAAATCGAAGATCGACATTCCGGCATACGTCATAGCTTTTACCCGGACCGTAGACGACGAGGCCCAGCTTTCTCGTGGGCGACACGGTAGGGAGGATTTGTCTTAGCGCCTGCTTCACGAGGCCAATCCGAGTCGCAAACTGCTCGGGAACATCCGTCGCCGCCATCGAGCCTGATGCATCAAACACGATCATGGCGTCCGCGGTGCACCCCCGCGACGTTTCAGCGGCCGTGCTGTCAATGGAAGATCCAATTAGCGGCGCGACGAAAACCATCGCCGCAATCGCTTCTCTGAGATTCCACGATTCTGCTTTCGAATGAACAATTCTCATTGACGAACCTTCCCTGGTCTCCGCCCCCGAAATAACGCAATCGACGGAATCGAACTTCTCGGAAAGAGCTATCGAACCAACAATTTTTTGCAACGAGATTGCTGAGGGCTTCCCAAAACCCGAAAGCAGGGAGGCCGAGCGAAACCGTTGTAATTTCTGCTATGCCCGGTGCCGCTACCAGTATGTCCTGGCGAGATTTGGAAGGTTTGCCATTGTTAAAACTTCCGGAGAAGGCGCCCATTATGAGGCCGCCGAAAGACGGCGGCAGAACTGTTGGCCACAATGGCCGACGAGTCATGACCTATATAATTACGTATTAGGGAGAAGACGCAATGGCCAAGAAATGGGTCGCTTTCGCTGCTGTGCTGCTGCTTTCCGGAACCGCCGCCGTCGCCGACAGCTGGTCCGACAATTTCAAAATCCTGGACACCGACGGCAATGGCGTGATCAGTCAAAGTGAGTGGGAGGCGAACTCTGGAAAGCTAAAGCTCGGAACGTTCGCGCCGACCTTTGTCGTTATGGATGCCGACAACAGCAACAGCGTCGATCCGGACGAGTGGAATGACGCCAAAAAGATTGTGAAAGCCGCTTCTACGGCATGCAAAAAGGCGGAGGGATCGTGGTGCCCGTGCCAGAATCATCCTGAAAAGGCCGAGTGCCAGTAATTCAATTAGCGTGATATCAACAGGCGCCGCTTCAAAGGCGATCAGCGATAAGCCAATCGCCTTTGTCATTGACGTGAAGGTTCTTCCTGAGGGCGAAATTCCTCTCGGAAACATCTGCTGTGCCGTCGATAAGATGCCTCAAGGAAGTCGCGTAGGTCATTCGGTGATTCCGTAAGACATTCCGCGGCTTTTTTCTAAGCGAATGTTCTCAGTGGGGCCGCATGGCCTTTCATACGCATATCGTCGAATGGGCCAACTCGCGGCAGACGGTGGCGCTTCCGCGCGCTCGTCGCTTACTTATCTTCGGGCTTAACCGCGACGCCCCAGGGAAGGCGCCCCACCGGAACGGACTTCTCGGCTTTCAGAGTTGCGACGTCAATAACGGTCACGTCGTTGGTCATGCCGTTCGCGACGTAGAGTTTCGTTCCATCGGGCTTTAGCGCGAGATGCCACGGACGCTGTCCAACAAGAATATAGCTTTTCACTTCATGGGTTGCGGCATCGACAACGGCCACTCTGTTCGAGGGACCGAGAGCGACGAATGCGATTTTGCCGTCCAAGGTGAAGCGAATCCCAATCGGCTGCATAAGCTCTGGACGCACTCCGGCCACGTCAAACGTCAGCTTCTTTTTGATCTCGAACGTTTTCGTGTCGATGATAGCGACAGTCCCGCCGACCTCGGCCGAAACCCAGACTTCCTTGCCATCGTTGGTGAACGTCGCCTCGCGGGGACGCGTATCTACAAGAATGTTTGCCAAAACCTTATTGGTCTTGGCGTCGATGAAATGCGCCATGCTGGTCTGCTCGGACGTGTTGACGACGAGGCCATCATCCGGCGATACGGCCATTCCCTCGGGCTCAACGCCTACCGGCACCTCCGTGATGGCCTCGCCTGTCGCGCGATCCATCACCGTCACCAGCCCATCGTCTTCGTTCGCGACGTAGATGCGATTACCCTTGTGATTGATCGCGAGCAATTCCGGATCCGGCCCAGAGGCAGGAAACGACTTCGTTACCGCGAGCTTGTCCGTGTCGATGACGTCGAGGCGATTGTCGTCTCCTATGCAGACGATGACTTCTTTATAGTCGGGCGTAATTACAATGCCGCGTGGTCGCTTTCCGGTCGGAATGGTCTTCACGATCTTCAGCGTCTCGCTGTCGACTACCGTCACGGTGTTATCGCGCTCGTTCGAAACGAAGATTTTGTCGGCAAACGCCGATGGCGCCCCAAGGATTATTAGAGTTGCGACCATTGCGAACGTCGAAGCATTCAGCATGTTCCCGCGATTCCTTAAATGCGTTCGTTGCTCAGCCCGAAATTTTGCATGTCGTCTCCGCTTCATCGACGCCGAGCGTGTCGGTCAGATAGATCGGATGAAGAAACCCCTCCTGCGGCGACACCGAAACGAGAGTGCGAGGTCCAGTCAGGATGATCGGCTGGCGCAGCTGGCGGTCCCATGGACGAAATGACATCCCCTGCCCTTTGAACCCAGCCACCTGAAATTGCTTCGACATGATGTAGCCGCGCCATCCTCCTGCATCTGTTTTTCCCGAGCGCGTGAGGGCTTCGCCAAATACGCGGACCGCGAGCCACGCCATGTAATCGCGCTCGGTCATCGGACGCCCGACCTTTGCCCGAAAGCGCGTCTGCAGCTGTATGCCGCCATATTCTTCGTAAATCGGTGACCAAGCGGCCGCGACGAGCCCTTGCGTGCCCGCAACCAGCTTCGGAACTGATGTGCGCCACATCAGGTAATCGCCGAAGCTGTCATCCACGTCCGCAACGAAGACGATGTCGTGTGGTGGCGGCGACTGTGTCCGCATAGGGATTTGCGTTTGAATTTGTTGGTGCCCGGTCTCTGAGTTGCGGTTGCCAGGATCATAAGTAACCGTGCGTTCCTCAACGATCTTGCCGCCGAATTTCTTTGCGGCACGCTTCATTGCATCGGCGTACTCGACATCCGCTTTGGTGTTACCTCTGACGAGGAACCAGCGGCTCCAGCGTTTCCACACCATGTATTGTGCCAGTGCATCCGCGCGCATCGCCCAACTCGGAGCGACGTGAAAAACATTATGCCGGCAATCCTTGCCACGAAGGTCATCGTCACTTGCGCGCACATTGATGATAATGGCATTGCGCGCTTCCGGCAGATCGGCGACGCGCAGCAGATCAACAGGCTCGAGATCAGCGACGATCAGCTGAGTCTTGCCGAGCAGCGCCTTTGCATCGGCAGCGACGTCGCCATCTTTCGCGGTGATCGTCTCCAATAGATGATAGGACTGCCCGAGAAATCGACCGGTCGCGAGGTCGTCGCTGATGCCAAGGCGCGCGCCTTGAACGCCCTTGTCCGTTACGGCCGGCTCGACCAGAGATATCGGGAGCGGCTCTGAATAATCCCGTCCGAGGTATCCAATATTGACGTCGAGCGCTGGTGGAGGCGCTGGATTCGCTGAGGCTGTCGCCATAAAAGCGAAAGGCAACAGCCACAGCAAATGTCGAATGCACATCTTCAGATCGGATCACTGAATCGTTTTTGGCTCAGCCCTCGATGGTCCAGGGGTCGCGCTGGTCAAGAACTTCAGCGCGCCCGCTGCAGCTTGATTGCCCGCCTCGTTCGCAATGTCGATGGCAGTTTTTCCCATCGATGATTTAATTTTTGCATCGGCCCCGGACCGCAGCAGAAGACCGATCATGGGAGCGTTATTCTGCCCGGCAGCGATCATCAGCGCTGTAATGCCATCTTTCGATTTCGCGTTCACATCTGCCCCACGTTTGATCAACTCTTCGGCGAGGGCGAGCGGAGTCGGCCCGCGAGCGAGCTGCGTCAGTCGCTGCTGAGGTTGAAGCTGTGTCGCGCAAATCATGAGCGGCGTCAGCCTCTCGGGACCGTTCGGAGCGTTGACCTTGGCGCCAGCATCTACCAGTGCTTTTGCCGCGAAGAAACCGCCGTCCGTCAAAGCAATGTCGAGCGCCGAATAGCCTTTTTGCGTTCCTTTCTCGAGGTTCGCCCCATGCTTGGCTAAAAGCTCGATCGACGGCACGTGGTTGACGTTGATGGCATGAAGCAGGGCAGTCATGCCGTCGCTATCGACCGCGTTGACCTTAGCTCCTGCGTCGATAAGAACTTGCATCACGTCCGTTCGGCGCATGCTCGCGGCGGCGCCAAGAGGAAGCGCTCCGAGCTGATCCGGCTTGTTAACATCGGCGCCTTTTGCGATCAGAAACTTGATCCTCTCGGTATCGGCCGCAATGATCGCATTCATCAATTCCTCGTCGACATCCGCGCCCTGGTTTAACCACGCCTCGAGCCGCTGCTGCGTTACGACCTGATCGGGCGCTGCGTCGGCGCTATGCTTTCGGGTTTTTTGAACAGTGAGATAGCGCTGCTCATACGATTGGCCGGGCGCAGCCTGGATCACACCCTGCGATGGCAACGTCCCTTCGATAATGCAGTTCGAGCATCTAACCAGCGGAACGCCATAGTCGTCGAGGATCTTCGCGATTTCGTCCTTGGCATCTTCCATCGCCATGTCGATCTTAAGCTTCAGAACGGCATCGGTGTTCTGGACTCCCCATCCGACAGAGTATTCGAGGGGGGTATCTTTAACCATCATGTTCACGGGCTGAAGGACCAGCGGTGCGCCCTTCTTTTTTAGCCATCCGGCGAACGGACCCCAGACGGCCGCGACGTCGATCTTTTTATCCACTACGCGTTGGACCTGATTCCATGGCTGCTTGTCCGGTTCTAGATCCGCATCGACGCTGACCAACTGGACGTCGACGTTTTGCTTGAGTCCGTGGTCGGCAAGCACCTCACGCATGGTCGAGAATTGGAATACGCCCAGCGTGAGCCTCTTGAGAATAGGATCATCTAGGCTCTTGATGTCCAGTCCATGATCCGAGCGATAGGCGAGAACATACGTCGAGCGATAGAGCGGGATGGTGGTGAGGAGCTGCGGATAATCGGTCGGCATTCCAAGAAGGACCTGGCATTCGTTGTTGTCGAATGTCTCGCGTGTCAGGCCACGCTCGATATAGGGACGCCAGAAAAACGTGATGTCGACGCCAAGCTTTTTACCGACGACCTCGGCGATCTTGTTCTCATAGCCTTCGCGCTTCTCATCCGAGAGCGGCATGTTACCGGGATCGGCACATGCAACGAGCCGCTTCAACTTCAGCTTTTTCGCTTCTTCCTTTGCCGCGGAAAGCTCTGCCGACGTTAGTTCATCGAACGGCTTCGATTTCAGATAACTCATATCCCGCGCGAAGGCGTGTGTTGCACCAATGGACAACGCACCGATGATAAGGAAGAGTTTGGCGCAACGCATCATGGATTCTCTATTGGTCTCGTTGACTGCGCGGTACTTGATGCGCACAGAGGAACTCGGGATTTTACAACTTCGAAATGGAAGTCGGCGTCCGGCCCGATGTTGGCCCGGACGCCCCATTTCGTCTCAGCGGTCAGACGTGTCTTACGGGTAAACCCGGAAGGTCGTGAGAACGCCGCTCTGCGGGATCTTGCTCAGGCCAGTGGCCTTTGCCATCGCGGTCGCACCGATCGCACCGAACTTGTCGTCGAGATCAAGTCCAGCCGTCACCGGCAGGCCGATCCAGCCGCCGAGACCGGCGAAGACGGAGACGTATTCTTTGTCGCCGACCTTCCAAGCGATCGGATTGCCGATGATGCCGGATGCCAACTTGCGGTGCCAGAGAATCTTCCCCGTGTTGCGATCTACGGCGCGGAAGTCACCACTGTTCGAACCATAGAACACGAGTCCGCCAGCCGTATTGAGCGTGCCGCCCCAGTTCGGATAGGGGTCCGGAATTTCCCAATCGGCCTTACCGGTCAAGATGTCGAACTTCTTGATCTTGCCGGTGACGCCCGGCTTCTCGGGATACATGTAGACGTTGGCAAAGACATACACGGTACCCTGCTGGGTATGCGTGCGATCTTGCGGTTCGTCTTCCATGCACCAGTTGTTGGTCGGGACATAGAACTTGGTCGGATCGCCGGGATCGACCGAGCTCGGCTGCTGGTCCTTGCCACCCATTGCAGACGGGCAGGCCTGGACATTGCGGTGACGCTCGAACGGCGAGTGCTCGTAGATCTTGATCGGACGGCCGGTCTTGAGGTCGACTTTTTCCGCCCAGTTCACGGTGACGAACTTGTTAGCGCGAAGCAGCGTCCCGTCGTCACGGTTCAGCACGTAATTGAAGCCGTTGCGATCAAAATGGACGAGAATGTCCTGCTTTTTGTTATCGACATTGACATCGTCGACAAGAATGTTCTCGTTGACGCCGTCATAGTCCCACTCATCGAACGGCGTCATCTGGTAAACCCAGGCGACGGTTCCGTCCTCGACGTGGCGAGCGAAAATGGACATCGAGAACTTGTTGTCCCACTTGCCGCTATTGCATTCGTCCCAGGTCTTGGCGCCGCAGCGATACGATGGACTCCAATGACCGGGGTTCCCCGTCGACCAGTAGATCATCTTGCGCTTTGGATCGTAGCTACCCCACGCCCAGTAGGTGCCGCCACCGATCTTGTACTCACCACCATTCGTCGACGGATAGCTGGTGACGCCGATGTCATGTCCGAAGGTGCCGTACTCCGGATGGTTCTTGTTCGTTTCCGGCGTCAGGCCTATTTCCTTGTCGGGGCCGTTCGAATGAAATTCCCAGACTTTCTTGCCCGTCTTGATGTCGTAAGCCGACAAGCGGCCACGAGCCGCGAACTCGTCGCCGCCGAAGCCAGCCACAACGAGATTTTCCGCAATGAGCGTCGGCCCTGTGAGCGTTTCGCCATGCTCGGGATAGGCGTGCTTGACGACCCAAACTTCCTTGCCCGTGCTTGCATCGAGCGCAATGACGTAGCCGTCGAGCGTATGATAGATGACCTTGCCATCAGCGTAGTTCACACCCCGATGAACGGTATCGCAGCACGCGCGCGGAACAGCCGTTTCGTCACGATCCGTCTGCTTGATGTAATGCCAGACCTGAACAGGATTATCAGGATCACTTAGATCGAGCGCCTGTAGGATGTTGCACTGGGCCATATTGGGACAGCCTGATGAGAAGAACATCATCGGCTTGCCATTGTGAATGACGACGATCGGCTGACCTTCGTGCCCCCGTAGCGCACCGGTAGATTGCGACCAGGCCATTTGCAGCTTATCGACGTTTTCCGTATTGATGTCTGCGAGCGGTGAG
>CAYYDL010000731.1:0-2810 GCA_964470545.1 uncultured Hyphomicrobium sp.
AAGCTGACAGGCATGGACCTTCGACAGTCCCGCCACGGGTGCGCAGAAATCAAACGCGGGCCCTGAAGGCCCGCGTCGGAAGGGTTGATAGCGGGGTCGGGCGGCTGCGTCAACCGCCTCTGCCGTCCTATTTCTTCTGCACCGTCGTCTCGCTGACCGACGTCGAGCCGGTCGAAACAGGCGCTCCAGCCGGCGCCTTCTGTCCTGCCTCGGCAAAATTGGGGGGCGGACTGGCCGCGACATACGCTTCGATCAGTTCCTTAACCTTTGCCCGCTGCTCGGCCGTGCAGGTCTGCGGCGGCTCTTTCTTCTCATCGACGACGACCTGCTTGTCGCCCTCTTGCTCGACAAGGCGGATGCGGCCGGTCATCAGCATGAGGGTCGTCAGGTGCAGCTGGCTGATGTAGACGAGTTGCTGCTGCGTCCACCGTTTCGTCGCCTCTTCCCGCCGCATCAATGCGCGGTGGTTCTGGATCTGCTCGTCACGAAGATCGCAAATCTGCGCATGTGCCGAAAGACGGCCCGCCATGATCACCCTGCGCGCGACATCAAGCGGAACCTCGACCTGCGCCTTCTTCGTTTTGTCGATAACGATGACCGATCCGTCGGGCTTGGAGAACTGCTGCGGGGTCAGCGACCACGCATATTCCATGAATGATCTGACGGCATGCTCACTGAGCTCTTGTGCGCCGGCAGGTGCCGTCGCTCCACACAGCGCCAGCGCCATCACGCCCGCCAACACAACCCCCGCCCTCGTGTTCATCCACATCTCCAGTTGAGCCTTGGTGTTTTTTTTCTATCTCAAAATACGAATTGAAACCGCCCGCAGCCTGTCCACCTAGCCACGTTGCATATCGCCAGTATGCCTTTCGACTTGGCATCGCTCGGCCCAAAACTTGGCTATATAAAGGCACTTATTCCCCGCCTTTCCGGGCTCTCCCTTTGCCCTGTGCGAGCGTGGCAACTATGCCACGAAGGGTGCGGACTTCCTGCTCTGTCGCGTTGAGTCTGGTCAAGAGTGTACGAAGATTTTGCGACACGACATTTTTCCGATGTGCCGGATTGAAAAACCCGTTCGCCTCGAGTTCCCGTTCCAAATGTTCAAAGAGACCAATGAGTTCCTCCTTGGTGGCGGGACGGTCTCTTCCCATGTAGAGCCCTTCGGAAAGAGGCTTTTCGTAGGTTGTGACACGGCCAAGGCTTCGCCCGGCATCACCCCGCATCCATTCGTATCCCGTTAGCAGCACTGCCTGTGCCAAGTTAAGCGACGCGAAACGGGAATTAACCGGAATCATGATCAGCGCGTCGGCTGAGGCGACCTCGTTCGTCTCTAGGCCGATGCGCTCTCGACCGAACAGAACCCCGCACCGCTCCCCGCGCGCAATGCGCGAGCGCATCTCGACGATCGCCTGCTCTGGCGTCAAAACCGGCTTTCTGAGGTCCCGTTGCCGGGCTGTGGTTGCAGCGATCCAATTGAGATCGGCAATGCTCTCTTCGAGGCTGGAGAACGCGCGCGCGTCATCGATGATGTAGTTGGCGCCCGATGCTGCGATCCGCGCCTTTTCATTCGGCCATCCGTCCCGCGGATTGACGAGCCTGAGATCGTCGAGGCCGAAGTTGGCGCAGGCCCGCGCCACCATACCGATATTGTCGGCAAGTTGGGGCTCCATCAGGATGACCGACGGTGTTTCCCCCTCTCCTGCCACCGGCTCGCCGCGCATGTGCGCCCGCCTGAGACCCTGCCGCAGCTTTCGGATGACGCGTCGCGCCCAGAACCAGTAATTCTCGCCCGACCACTGTTTCGCGAGCGTCTCGAGGCATGGCGTTGTGACGGTTTCCGTCCCCTCGCCCTTGAGACGGACGCGCCCGTCTCCGACGATCACTTCCTTCTTGCTGAGAATATACTCGTCGAGCGTCTCGATCCCCTGCACTTCTGTGCGCCGCTTGCAGCCGGGACAGGTCACCTCCTCCGATATGCATTTGAGGGCGGCACAGTACTGCAGAACCGGCTCGAGCGTCTCACGCGTCAGACCCGGAATCGCAAGCGTCTTGAGCCCCTGATCGATCGAAGCCGAATGGCAGGCATGGACGACCTCCGAAACGCGCGTCTCCCGCGGTCCGAGAACAGGCTCGCCGCTATCGGTACGGATCTCCGGCGCCGTGCTGCTCGGCGAAGTCTCTGTCTCGACGCTCAATCGTGTCTCCCGGCAGGGCTCTAGGCCATTGCTGGCGTACAATTAGGCGGGTTCCTGCCCAACATCCATGCTTCTTTTCTTCTGGATCTTGAACCACTTTGGGATCTGTCGCACCTATGCGGCGAAGGTCCACCTCGTAACCATTCCGTCCGGCGTTAAAAGTCCAATTCACGCTTCCAAATCATCGCGCGAGACCCCAATGCAGAAAATCAAGGTTGAAGGCACCGTCGTCGAGATCGACGGCGACGAGATGACCCGTATCATCTGGAAGCTGATCAAGGACAAGCTGATCCATCCCTATCTCGACGTGAAGCTCGAATACTACGACCTGAGCGTCACGAACCGCGACAAGACCAATGATCAGGTCACGACCGACGCCGGCAATGCCATCAAGAAATATGGCGTCGGCATCAAGTGCGCGACGATCACGCCCGACGAGGCACGCGTCAAAGAATTCAACCTCAAGGAGATGTGGAAGAGCCCGAACGGCACGGTCCGCAACATCCTCGACGGGGTGGTCTTCCGCGAGCCGATCATCTGCCGCAACGTGCCGCGCCTGGTGCCCGGCTGGACCCAGCCGATCATCATCGGCCGCCACGCCTTCGGCGACCAGTA
>CAYYDL010000732.1:0-4211 GCA_964470545.1 uncultured Hyphomicrobium sp.
GCAACGACCGGCCTTCTTCGCCGCTCGGAAGGATCCAAAGCTGCTCGCGCATGCGCGGACCTTCGGGTCCAAACCCGCCGAAACGAGCCTCCGTCGCGCTCGCGTGTCCGCAGAGGAGGACGATCCCCGTTGCGGCGACGAGCACAAGAAGCGCACGCGTGATCCTGGTCCAGGCAGTGTCGCTCGCGTCGAGAGACACGACCATTCCCTTGAAGAAAACCATCAAAAGTTCCCCGTGTCGCGCAAATTTGGCGCCGCAACATAAAAAATGTGCAGGCGTCCGGCGTCAAGAGCACCTCCGAAAAACGCGAGGTGACAGTGGATCAATTGAATTCACTGGCAAAATCGGAACTCATCGCACGCCGCGCATTGCGGGAAGCCTCCGAATTTCCGCAATTGGAATGGCCGAGCTTCGCTGCTGGAGGCGCCCCGGCGGCAGCGATCGAAATCAAAAAACGCCGGAGACCACGTCCCCGGCGCTTCATCCATCGCTTGATCTCACCACCAGCAGAGGCCGATGCAATAACCATAAGGGCGATAGTACGGCCGTGCGTATGAATTGTAGTAGTAGTGGCGGCGATATGGGTAATGGTGGCGACGGTAATAGCGATGCCGCCAATACCGGTTCCGCCAGTGGCGATGGCGCCAAGCGTAGCCATGATGGCGCCAATAGCGGTGACGCCAGCCATGCGTATAGCCGCAGCGGCGGTATCCATTATGCCACCAGCACCGGTAGCGCGCTTTTTCGATGAGGTTCGCCTGAGTGGGTTTCAGCGCCAAGACGCCGTTCGTGAGTGCAGCAGCCGCGCGGGCCTCCGGCGCATAGGCGCCAAATCCGACGGCCATCGCGCAACACAGCGCGATGAGCGAAAGCCATTTTTTCATGCTTCTCCCCTTCTTGGTCGTATTCCCGTCCCGGCAAAGTAAGTCCGCCCGTTCCCCGCCGCGGGTCCATGTCGATAGTGCATCTGAGCTATGTCAGTACAACCCCGATATCCAGAATCGGCGTGGGTTGGTGCCGCTTGCGCCGGGGGTGTGGCAAGTACGTGCCACCGTGCTCCTCCGCCGTGCGGCTTGGCCTCGGAAAATACAAACCGATGGAAGAGGCGGGAGCGGTTCCGTATCCAGTGGTAGAGAATTGCCGGTTGTTCAGTTTCCGAAGATCTCGCGCTGTCGCGCTTCGAGCTCTTGGCGGTATCTGCGCAGTGCGAACGCCTCGGTGATGTAGCCCAAGGCGTGCTTCGATGTTTCGCCGTCGACGACGATAAGCCGTTCCGTTTCGCGCTGCTCGAAGAGCCGCACAAGCTGATCGAAGCGCGTCGACGCTGTCACCCAATCGGTGGCGTGCAGGAGTGCGGGCTTTAGATCTTCCAACGTCGCATTGGGATTTTCCGATTCCAGCTCTGAGTGAACGACGGCGACATCGGCCAGACCGGTATAGGCGCCGTGCGAGTCGAGGACCGCGACAAACTTCGTCGATCCGACAGGGAAGCGCGAGCGGAATTCCGAAAGTGTCATCGAGATCGGCGCTCTGCTCAAATCTCGCCGCATCAGATCGCGCGCAGTTGTCTGCCTGAGCCAGCCGATATCCTCGCCGCCGAGGATCGCTTCGCCACGAAGGTGGAAGCGCCAAGTCGCAAACGAATAGCCGAAGACTTGCCGGACGGTCAGCGTCGCCGCAAGGACCCCGAGCAGGACCGGCTCCACGATCGTCAGATCACCCGTCACTTCGATGGCAAGCAGAGCCATCGCCATCGGTGCGCCAACGACTGCCGCGCCGAAACTCGCCATGCCGACGAGGCTCATGATTGCAATATCGGAAGGCGCCACGAAACCCGCAGAGACGCCGAGATTCCCGACGATGGCTCCCGTGACCGCACCAAGAAAGAGCGACGTGGAGAAAAGACCGCCGCGAAATCCCGAGCCAAGGGAGAGCGCGGAAGCAACGATCTTTCCGAACAAAACAAGCGAGAGAAGCTGAAGCGGCCATCCGTTCTTGAGGATGAGCGCCATCGCATCGTGGCCGGAGCCGAGCAGATGGGGAATGAAAATGGCCATCGCGCCGACCAGCAGGCCGCCCATCACCGGACGAAACACATCGCGGATACCGCTTTGCCGAAACACCCATTCGATCCACGTAACGCCGCGCATCAATCCGACCGACAGGAGTCCGCACGCGACACCAAGGGAAAGAGCGAGCAGGGCATATCCGTCGCCGCCGAAGGCATTCGGGTCAACGGCGATATGATAGGAATGTCCGACGAGAATGCGTGCCGCGAGGTGGCCCGCAACAGCAGCAGCAACCACGGGCGAAAGCGTTGCAACGGTATAACTTCCGACGATGAGTTCGAAGCCATAGGCGGCCCCGGCAAACGGTGCCGCAAAGGCTCCTGCGATCCCGCCGGCCGTTCCTGCCCCGACGAGCATGCGGACGTCGTGGCGTCTGCGCTTCAACAGTTGACCGACTTTGGAACCGATGGCGCCGGCAGCCTGGGTGAAGCCGCCTTCGATGCCAAGCGAGAGGCCGAAGCCGCTCGAGAGAAGCGACTGGATCGCGACGAAGGTGCTGTCGCGCATCGACATGCGTCCGCCGTAAAGGGCGTTCGCTTCGATCGGATCGATGATGACATGCCGAAGTCGCGATTGATACCAGTAGGTGGCGCCGACCAGAATGCCGCCGACGATGAGGACGAGCAAGGTCGCCGTACGCGGCAGGTCCGTTACAGAGCTGAGCAACTCGCCCGGCGGAAGTTGAAACAGATATCTGTGCGCCGTTTCCGATGCGAGAACCATGAGCGAGGCAAGTGCCCCGCTCGCACCGCCGACGCAGGCAGCCGCGATGACGAGAGCGAACGCGTTATCTCTGAGCAGCCTGCGGAGGGAGCCCCGATAGAGACGAACGACGGCGACGGCCCATCTGAGCGGTCTGCGTTTGGGGCCAATGGCAACGGAGCGCATGGGAATGTTGATCGGATGAGGTGGCGCAGATTTGGCCGGGAAGTATCATAAGCCGGTCGCAGCCGCCAATGCTCCGGCCGCGGCGAGGCGCCATCGACGGCCTCAGTCCCGAACCGAGAAGCAAAACTGATGGGAATGTCGAGCCATATTGGCTCCGCGGGTAGGGCTCGAACCTACGACCATCCGATTAACAGTCGGACGCTCTACCACTGAGCTACCGCGGAACACCGGCGCATCGCCGGAAAGCGCCCCGCATAGCAGAACGTCTCTGCGCTGGCGAGAGCCTCAGGCGATTTTCTTTAGCGCTTCCAAAGCCGCTAAAGGGCGACAAGTGGAAGCACGTTTTGGAGGCCACGGCCGGAATTGAACCGGCGTACGCGGATTTGCAGTCCGCTGCGTCACCACTCCGCCACGTGGCCTCGCTTGGGTTCGTCCGACCGGCTGTCATGTGCCCGCAGCTCTACTCGGATGTCGCTGGCACGACGTCCTTCGAGCGGCGAGGAGACACCCATCGACCGAACGGGCCGTCTAACACAGACCCCTCTCATCTTACAAGCTGTTACGGGCGGCGCATCACGGCGATTTCGGCGGGCAGGAGCGCGGTTTCCCGAACTGTCGGTTCTGTGAGCATCGGAGGGTCGTCCATGATGTCGCCGGCACCTCCGAAAGCATCCACATGCGACGGCTTTCCTGTCGCGCAGGCATCGCGCCCCGCGTATAGAGTCGCGATGGTGGGAAAATACGGCTGCGGAGATCGAGTGATGGCGGATACCGCTTTGCAACGTAAGAACATGGTTGAAAGCCAGATCCGTCCGAGCGACGTCACGGATCGGCGCATCACCGCAGCCATGATGGCGGTGCCGCGTGAGCGCTTTCTACCCCAGGCGCTCACAAGCCTGGCCTACAGCGATGAAAGTCTCACCATCGCGCCGGGCCGGGAGCTTTTGCCACCTCGCGTCATCGCGAAGCTCATTCAATTGGCCGAATTCGACGAGACCGACACCGTTCTGGTCATCAGCGAAGCAGGTTATGCTGCGGCTGTGGTCGCGCAGTTTACCGCCAAGGTCGTCGCGCTTCTGCCAGACGAGGAAGATGCAACGCGCGCGAAAGACGCATTTTCCGCTTTGGGAATAACCAATGCCGTCGCAGTTTCCGGCGCATTGGAATCCGGCTGGTCTGCTGAGGCTCCCTATAATGTGGTGCTGATTGAAGGAGGCATCGAGCGGATTCCCGACGGCATCAAGACCCAGGTT
>CAYYDL010000733.1:0-3931 GCA_964470545.1 uncultured Hyphomicrobium sp.
GCTTCAATGTCGAGGAGTCGGAAGGCGATCACACCTCAAGCCTGTTCGCCACTGCAGACCTGGAGCGTCTTTACGCGAATTTTCTCGAGCATTTTTGGCAACAGGCAAGAGCCAGCGGAAAGTTTGAATTCATTCGTGAGATCGACAGCCAGTTGCCGCGCGTCTTCCGGCCCAATGAAGCGATGATGCGTAACGTCCAGGTCGAGCCCTTTGGGATGTTGAACGTCGATTGTCACGGCAATGTCTCGAGCTTCTCACCCGAATTGCTCGGTTACAAAAATCCTGCCTATGGCGACTTCGTCGTCGGTAACATTCTGGTCGACGAACTCAGCGACATGCTGCAAAGCCCGGCGATGAAGGCCATGCATCGCGACATCGCTGCCGGGGTCGCGGCATGCCGCGCCGAATGTGAATATTACTCGGTTTGCGGCGGCGGTGCGCCCGTCAATAAGCTGTCGGAGCTCGGAACTTTTGAATCGACACGCACATCCTATTGCGCGCTCACTCAGATGGTGCCCGTGGATGTGATCTTGGCCGCATTCGATCGCGCAGAACGCGATCCGAGCTTGATCTCCTTTTTCAAAGAAATTGCGGCGGCCAGTCCAGTGGGTTGATGCCAAGCATCTATGAACACGTCAAACAGTTGAAGGACATTCGGGAGACAACGAGATGGTCAAATTCAATAGATGCGCGTCGACGTTGATGGTGCTGTTTGCCTGCGGTACGATCGGTTCCGCCGCTGGCTTCGCTCAGTCAGCCACGCCCGAGGCTTCGGCTTCGTCCTCGTCGGCTCCGGAAGGGGCGGGGTCTGAAAATTCCGGACCGCCACCAGGCGCCGAACAACAGGCAGAGATTCCCGTTTTTGCCGTAACCGATGTCGAGGTTACGCGCGGCGCGTCCTCGACCGACGTTGTTCTTGTTCGCGGTTTGAGCAGCACCAAAGGCTGGGAGAATGCGGCGTTGATTCCCATCACGCAGGGCGCGCCCTCCGACGGCATTCTCGACCTTGTTCTCGTCGCAACTCCAGCGCCAGGCAACGAGGCCACAGGCTTTGGTGAATTAGAAGCCGTTCTTCCGGTGTCGCCCGGGCATCCCTATAAGGGCGTTCGTGTTCGTTCCGCGAACAATGCGCTCACGACCAAAGCCATTCCGGCTTCTGCGAAAGGCAACGCGCCGACGGAAGACTGCAGCAAATGCGTGGGCAAGGTGTTTGTGCCGAAAGGATCAACTCCTCCCGCCGGTGTTGCTGCAACCGAAATTGTCAAAGAGGACGAGTTGCCTCGCAATCTGAGGATCGTAGGACCGAAAGATGGCATCAGTGACCTGCAGTCGAATCCTAACCGGCTGACGCTGGTTATCGGGGACGACGGCAAGATTGTCGACGCGGCTTGGGATTGATCGCACGCGATGTTTTTTGCCGGCAATGATCGTCAATGAGTTGACGATCATTGCCCCACCATCCTCGCTTGCGCCAGGGCGTGATATTCGGTCTTGCCCCGCTTGCTTTGCGATCGCCGGAGTTGCGCTCGTTCACGCCTAAGAGGAAGAGCACTCGCAGATTGCGGAACTGGGATTCTCGACCGGGCAACGGAATCGCCGGTATCTCGACAGTCGGCGTGGACTGCTGAACAATTTGAGAGTGGTTGTCTGCGACCTTAATCGTCGTCACATCGTGATGCTCGGCATGGCCTTGGCCGCGACGTGGCGCGCTCCAGCGGAAGCACAGGCGAGGTCCGCAATGCTCTATCCGCGCGAGGAGTTGACCGATGCGGCCGGCTATCCGGTTCTGGTGCGGTTCGAACCCGGGCGACCGGAACTTCCCATCGTGGTGTTCGTCACGGGCGGAGGAGTGCTCGGCCGCATCGCTTACGGACCGCCCGGGGGAAGGGCCGCCGATTTTCTTTGCCATTGGCTGCATGAGGAAGGCTTCTCGTCGCTTGTTCTGTCCTATCCCATCGACAACAGGGATGTGTTCGACGCCACATTCCCGCACTTTTCGATCACGGACTGGGCGGAGCAGAGCGCAGAGATCATCGCCCGTTACGCGGACCGCAATGCTCTGCCGGCGAACGCCATCGTGCTCGGCTGGAGCATGGCAGGGCGGATTGCGGAGCCGCTTCACGCCGCGCTGCGACGCAGGGGAAAGGGCATTGAGCTTTTCGTCGCGATGGCGGCCGCCTCGGCGCTTCCCAACACGCTGCCCGGCCTCGACTACCTGAAGCCGGCCGCGAGCGGCCTCGCCGCGATGAAAGGCGCCTACCTCGATTGGCTGCTCGAATGCCTCGCCAACCAGAATGTGGTGGCGGGCCACTTGGTGCTTGATGCCGAGGGATTCACACGCGAGATGACCGGCGATTTCCCGGTCGGGCTGGCTGCATCGGCGATGCGCTACAAAGATGGAGCTTTCGTTTCCGACCTGGCCGCAGACGCGCGTGAGGTCGGCACCGCGCAATACCGCGCCTTTCCGCCTCTCGCTCTGATGACGCACGCCTCTCGAATCGACGCCCGGCACGCACTCACCGACCGTTCCACATGGGGCATCTACATCACCCAGCAGCTTTGCGAAGGTCTTATTTTCTCGCAGGCGGACAAGCTCGCCGCGCTTTCTTCAGATAAGTGGGCGTTGCTGGTCGAGCACGTCGGGCACGCCTCCCAACGGCTAAGCGCGACGCTGCCGGGCAACCACATGTTCTTTCTCGGAGAGAATGGTGCGAGGAGAACCGTGAAGGCGCTCAAGCGCCTTAGGCAAACGGCTACAGAGGTTGCAGCAGAGATCTCGCATCTGATGGCGTGAAGTGGTCGTTTGGCAACGGGCAAGTCGCGCAACACCTTCGTCGTCGCGGAACGCTCGTAGTACGAAACGCGCGAAGATAACTTCGCGGTTAAAGTTTAAGGTGGCCAACATGTCGGCTTCACCGAGTGACCTCTAGTCCGAAGTTATCATGCAGCCATGGTGATTGATTCATAAAGCGTGGCATCGGTCGCTGCACATCTATGCACGCTGTGCAGAGTTTGTGGAGATCAGCGGACGCACTTTCACAAGAGCACAGCTGTTCGTGCAAACACTGGAGCACCTTCAAGAGCTGATGTCGGTCATACGACGAAATTAGTTGTTGCAATCCGTCGGCGCTTCCTTTCCCGCGAACCGGTCAGCAATCCAGTCGACGGAAGGTTTCGCAGCATCACGGCTAATCATGCCGTGGCCAACGCCTGGATATCGCAGCATCTCCACCGTGTTCCCGGCCAGGCAAAGCCTATCTGCATAGGCCTTTGTGACGGGCGGATCGACGACAACGTCGGCAGTTCCCTGCGCAATCAGAATTGGAATTTCCGGCGGCAGCGTTCCAATCGTATTTTCAGCAAGAAGACGCTTCCAAGGCTCTAGCGCGGTCGGATCCTTCGTTTTCAGGAACTGCTCTTGGAAGTCCTTGCCGATCGTCGCGCGCGGCCGAATGTCGATGATGGATTCGAGGCAGATGTTGGCGAGCCTGTCGACTTCGGGAATCGCTTCGGGAACGATGACTTCGCTCATCGGCGCGCCGAAGACACGCTGCCAGGACCACAACGTCATCGCGAGCAGGTTCTTGCCACCGGCGGTGGCGATATCATCGCGCATCAGCGCGCCGAGTTCGGTTGCTGGGGCCGCGGCGACAAGACCGAGAACGCTGACGTCGGGTGCGTATGATTTTGCGAGCTTGGCGGCATAAAGAACCGCTTGGCCGCCCTGTGAGTGTCCCCAAAGCACTGTTCGCGTTCCGATGCCAGCCTCCGGCAACGCATGCGCCGCGCGGATCGAGTCGAGCACGGCGCGCCCTTCACTTTCACCGACGAGATAGGGATGTGGACCGGGCGTCCCCACTCCGGTATAGTCGGTCGCGGCGATGGCTAAGCCGTGCTCCAGCATCATCCGCAGTCCCGGTATCTGCTGGTG
>CAYYDL010000734.1:0-9664 GCA_964470545.1 uncultured Hyphomicrobium sp.
ATCGTCGCAGTTGCAGCCGTAGTTCTTGCAGCCCTTGCCTTCCTCGAGATTGCCCACGCTTAGGCTGAGCGCATGCGAGACGTTTATTTCACGCCGAGCTTTTTCTGCAGGCTCGACGACGATGTGGTGTATTGGAACAGCAGCTTCTTGTCGGGATAGACAATCTTGTGCGCCGCCTGCGCCATCAGCGCGGCCTCATGGAAGCCCGAGAGGATGAGCTTCAGCTTGCCGGGGTAGGAATTGATATCGCCGATGGCGAAAATTCCGTGCTCGTTCGTCTCGAAGCGCTCCGTGTCGACGACAATGAGGTTCTCATGCAGGTTGAGCCCCCAATCCGCAACGGGACCAAGCTTCATCGTCAAACCGAAGAATGGCAGCATCGCCGAGCAGGCAATACGCTCGGTGCCTGATGCGGTCTTGACGTCCACAGCCGTCAGCTGCCCGTTTGCCCCCTCGAGCGCGGTAACTTGGCCGATCATCAGGCGCACCGTGGCCTCTTCGACCATCCGGCGCATCTTTTCGACCGAATGCGGTGCCGCACGGAATTCGTCCCGACGGTGAATAAGCGTCAGGCTCTTCGCAACGGGTGCAAGATTAAGTGTCCAATCGAGCGCGCTATCGCCACCGCCGACGATGACGATATCCTTGCCGCGCATCGACTCGATCTTGCGTACCGAATAGAAAACCGACTTGCCTTCGTAGTCTTCGATGCCGTTGAGTGGCGGCCGTTTCGGCGTGAACGAACCGCCGCCCGCAGCTACGATGACGACCTTGGCAATGAACTCGGTTCCGGCGTCGGTCATGAGACGGAAACGGCCGTCCCCTTCCCTGCGCAGGCTGTCGATCCGTTCGCTGAAGTGAAAGATCGGCGCGAACGGCTTGATCTGCTCCATCAGCCGTTCGGTAAGTTCTTGTCCTGTGACGACTGGAAGTGCCGGAACGTCATAGATCGGCTTTTCCGGATAGAGTTCCGCACACTGCCCGCCGGGCCGATCGAGAATATCGACGACGTGCGCCTTGATATCCAAGAGACCCAATTCGAAAACGGCGAAAAGACCACACGGCCCTGCGCCGATAATCACGGCATCCGTTTCGATCGGACCTGCGGTTTCCTGGGCGGCTGCGACGACTGCATTCATCTCAGTCATTACGATCATCCGCTCAATCAGAACTGCTTGGCTGGCACGCGAACGACCAGCCCGTCGAGCGCGTCCGAAATCTTGATTTGGCAGGAAAGGCGGCTGCCCTCGCGGACATCAAACGCGAAATCCAGCATATCCTCTTCCATGTCGCTTGCCTTACCGACTTTGTCGCGCCAGCCTTCATCGACATAGACATGGCAAGTGGCGCAGGCGCAGGCGCCGCCACATTCTGCCTCGATGCCCGGGATGTCGTTGAGTTTAGCCGCTTCCATGACGGTAAGACCGTTTTCCGCTTCCACCGTCTGACTTTCGCCGTCGGGTTGGATGAACGTGATTTTCGTCATGGTCGCGCGCGTATCCTTGAGGCTGAAAGGGCGCTCCCCCGGAGCGACCCTAGGCGGATGGGGATGTCGGTCAGCGCGCACAATTAGAGGGACGCCGCCGGTATTTCAAGCCGAACGGAGGCCATGAGACTGTGACGCCACAGACGATGCCTGCGACGCTTAGGCCCGGGCCGTCGAATTCATAACGAAAGTTCGTGCTTCTGAAGCAGCGGCCTCCAGCCTGGAGATCGCTTCAGAACATGCGGTCGGTTCAGCGCCGCAGATTAGCGCCTCAGCCTCTTGAGCGAGCCTCGCGATGCGCCAAGCTCCGACCGCTCGGCTTGACCCTTTGAGAGCGTGAGCAGCGACTTTCCATTCATGCTGATTTGCTGCCGCCCGCAAGGAGGCAATGGTTTCAGGGAGTTGCGCAACAAACAGCCCGAGGACCTCATCCTCGAGTGCTTTATCCCCAAGCGTGTAGCGCCGCAAATGAGCGAGATCGACCGGCATTTCAGTTAGACCTTCACTACGACCCGCGGTGGCCAGATTGAACGAAGGAACCCGGGGAGCATCCATCACGCACCTAAAACAACCATGCTTTCCTCGCGGATCAATCGCCGCGCAGGTTCTCGCATGGGGATCAGAATAGTCGCAAAAGCACGATAACTCTGGGTAAATCGCCCTCGGGCGTTTCAGTTACAGCCATAAACCGCTACTTAACCTGGGGGCAGGAAGCCGCAAAACGCTTTAGAGGTGACCCGCTGCCGCAATCCAGCCGTATTGGCAGGCCCAAGTCGCTAACCCTCTAGGATGTATAGACGTTTCTTATGGTTTCCCATGTCTTTCCATTTTGCGGGCAATTAATTTTCTTATAGGGTGCGAATGGGAGTTCCGGTTGGCCTGAAGCGCACGGGCTTGTGCCGCGTACCGGTTCGAGTGGGGGACATTGCGCGATGTCGCAAGATCAGATTGCGAAATTGATGGCCGTTGCGGGCAAAGCCTCGCCGATTGAGCCGACGCTGAGTAGCGCGCCTGAGGGTTTGCGTCAGGCCACGACTGGTACCCCTAACCCCGAGCCGAGCGAAGCGCGTCCATCTCCCGTCCTGTCCCTGCCTCCACCTTTGCTCGGCAGCGAAGCAAAATCAGCGGCACCGCCGCCTCAACCGGAAAAAGAACCGACCACAGAGGAGCCTCCGCCGCGTCGCGTCGCGCGGCGCCGTCCCGCCGGCCCTGTCCGGGGCAAGATCGCCGCCAACGATGACGTGCCGAGCATCGGAGGGCTGATCTACGCGCTCGAGCAGAAGCCCTCCAACAAAATCTTTCGCCTCGCCGCAATCGGCAGCGCCGTTTGGGCGGCCGTCGGCTTGATCGTCGGCGCGTTGACACTCGCGCCGGACTGGCAGGCAGGTCAGCCGTTCTCGACGCTCCTGCTTCATCCGACCACATTCTACACCGCGACCGCCATCATCGCGCCGATCGCCATCATCTGGTTGCTCGCGCTTCTGAGTTGGCACATCGCATCTCTTGCACTGAAATCCGCGACGATGAGCGAGGTTGCGATTCGCCTCGCCGAACCCGACCGGACCGCGGAACAGTCGATTGCGAGCCTTGGCCAGGCTGTCCGCCGCCAGGTTTCATTCATGAACGACGCTGTCTCCCGCGCGCTCGGCCGCGCCGGCGAATTGGAAGCGCTCGTGCACAATCACGTGGCTGAACTTGAGCGTTCCTATGAACATAACGAGCGCCGCATCCGTGAGCTCATCAATGAACTCGGCGGCGAGCGTCACGCCCTTCTCGATACCTCGACCAACGTCACCGAGACACTCAAAACGCTCGGCACCGAAATTCCAACCCTCATTGAAAAGCTCTCGACCCAGCAGCTGACGCTCCGCGGCATCATTGCGAATGCGGGCGAGAACCTCGCCAATCTCGAGGGCTCTCTCGCGACAGCGACAGGGCGGTTCGAGAATGCCGTCGGATCGCGAACGCTCCAGCTGCAGTCCGTTCTCGAAGACTATACCGCTGCCTTCTCGACAGCCCTCGGCGCCCGCACCGAGCAGATGCGCGCCACCTTCGACGATTACATGCAGACGCTCGATACCACTCTCGGAAACCGTACGGAGAATCTGCAGACCGTCTTCGAGGAATACGCGCGAGCCCTCGACACCACCTTGTCAAACCGCGCACAGGCACTCGATATCCAACTCGTCGAGCGCACGCGCTCGCTGGACGACGCCTTCCAGAAGCGCCTCGAGCTGTTCGACGATCAGATCATGCGCTCGACGTCCGCGATTGACCATGCCGTCAGCGAGAAAGCCTCTTTGCTGACGAACGCCCTTGAGCTTCATTCGCAGACCTTCCGCGAAACGATTGCCCAGCAGGCAGCCGAACTCGACGACTCCGTCATGAACGGGATCAATGCTGTACGCCGCACAAGCGAGAACATCACGCGGCAGACAATGAAGGCGATCGATGGTCTCTCGAAACAGTCCGGCGTGCTGCAGAACGTCGCCGACAATCTTTTCCAGCAGATCCATGGTGTCACCAACCGTTTCGAGAACCAGGGCGAGCAAATTCTGAAAGCCGCTCACGTGCTTGACAACGCCAATCTCCGGATCGAGTCGACGCTGCAATCGCGCCATGCGGAGCTTTCGAGCACGCTCGATCGCCTCTCCGGCAAGGCCGACGAGTTTGGACGTACCCTCGCCGACTACTCTTCGAACCTCGAAGGCTCGCTGTCCAATATTGAGATCAAAGCGCGCGCCATCGCCGAGGAGCTGCGCGATAGCGCCGAAAGCCGCTCGCGCACATTGATGGCGGAACTCGAGCGCGTGAAGCACGAGACCGAATCTCAGAGCGACCGCGCGCTTGCTGATTTACGAAACCGCTTCCAGAATGTGTCCGGCGAACTTTCGCGCGAGTTCGAGACGCTTTCCAATCGCCTCTCGAACGCATCCGAAGAAACCCGCATTCGGGCCGCTGAGGCGGCGGCTACGTTGGCACGCGAGCAGGCGCGCATCCGCGAGGAAGCGTCCCGCCTGCCGGCCTCGACGCGAGACACCGCGGAATCGATGCGCCGTGCTCTTCAGGACCAGCTGCGCGCAATCGAACAACTGACGCAGCTTTCCCAGCGGGCCAACGCCCCGCGCGAGATCACCCGGCCCGAACCTGGGCCCGCCCGGTTGCCACCCGTCTCTCTGTCCTCATCTCTCCTCCAGCAGGAGAGCACGCAAGGCCGGGGACGAGGCGCGCACCAGCAGGATGCCCGCGAGGGCTGGTCGCTGGGCGATCTTCTCGCACGCGCTTCCCACGAAGAGGAGGCGCATGCCCCGGCGCCGGAACCCCCGCCAGCCCCCGCTCCTGTTCGCCTCGATGTCGGGATGATCGCCCGTGCGCTCGATCCCGCAACCGCCTCCTCGATCTGGAACCGCATACGCGCCGGACAGCGGAACGTGCTCGTACGCAGCATCTACGCACTGGAAGCGCGTGCGTTGTTTGATGAGATCACCAAACGCGCCCAGACAGATCAGGATCTCTCGCAATCGATCTTCCGCTATCTCACGGACTTCGAACGGATCATCAAGGAAGCCGATACGCGCGATCCCTCCGGACGGACGACGCAGAACCATCTCGTTTCCGACACCGGCCGAGTTTATCTGTTCCTCGCTCACGCCGTCGGGCGCGTCCGCTAGAAATCATCCTGCTTTGCGCGCGGGAAACGTACATACATGATGTGGACGACCATCGAAGCGCATCGCGAGGCGTGGCCGTTGCGAGAGGCTTTCGTGATCTCACGCGGCGCGAAGACGACTGCCGACGTCGTGGTCGTCGAAATCTCCGATGGAACGCATGTCGGCCGTGGGGAGGCCGTCCCTTACGCACGTTATGGCGAAACAGTCGATGGCGTCCTCGCCCAGATCCGCACTACCGCAAAAATGATCTCCTCGACTGCAGATTTAGCGCGTCATCTCAAACCCGGTGCTGCCATGAACGCGCTCGATTGCGCGTGGTGGGACCTCGAAAGCAAACGCTCGGGGATGCGTGTCTCATCACGCGCCGGGCTTCCAGATCCGATCGAAAAAGTCACGGCATTCACACTCAGCCTCGATGCCCCCAAGGTGATGGCGGATAAGGCTGCGCAGGTCCCCCATCTTCCGCTTCTCAAATTGAAGCTCGGAGGCCCAGGCGACGACATGCGAATGCGCGCAGTTAGAGTCGCCCGGCCCGACGCGCACCTGATCGTCGACGCCAACGAAGCCTGGAATTCCGATACCATCCGCCCCTTGCTAGATGTTGCCGCCGAATGCGCCATAGAATTGATCGAGCAGCCGCTTCCAGCCGGGCACGACACGCTGCTGCGAGACATCCCACACGCCGTGCCTCTCTGCGCCGACGAAAGTGTTCACACCGCTGACGATATCAAGCACCTGATCGGCCTCTACGATGCTGTCAACGTCAAGCTTGACAAGGCGGGCGGCCTGACGGGCGCAATCCGTCTGATGGAAGAGGCGCGCCGCCACGGATTGAAGATCATGATCGGCTCGATGGTCGGCACGTCGCTCGCCGTCGCGCCCGCCATGCTGCTCGCGCCCTACGCCGACTGGATCGATCTCGACGGACCATTGCTCCTCGCCCGCGATCGCGAGCACGGCCTGCGCATCGAAAACGGCGTCATTCAGCCGCCTGAGACCGCGCTTTGGGGATAATCCGGCTCGGTTCCCGTTGCTGGAACAACAGGCGCGCGCCGCCTCATCCTCAAAAGCGTGACGGCAGCGGAGAGAGAAATTGCGGAAAGCGCGACCATGCCAAGATACGAAAGCGCACCGCTGCCGCTATAAAGCCACCCCGCCATCAGCGTTGCACCTCCGAGAGCCACTCCGGAGGCGATCGTCGCGTAAAGCGCCTGCGCTGTGCCCTGCTTGTCGCGCGCCACGGTTTCGTGAATGAAATGGATCGCACCGATATGTGATGCTCCATACGTCGCGCCGTGAAGAATCTGCAGCGGAATGAGCACGGCGAGAGGCGGCGACAACGCCATCATCGACCATCGAACGATGGATGCCGCACCGCCAAGAGCTATCAAGCGCGCGGCGCCGATCCGGCGTACAGCGCGTCCGGACATGGAAAACAGCAGAACCTCGGCAAAAACGCCGATGGCCCAGAGCGTACCGGACCACGCCGCCGACAATCCCTCTTTTTCCCAAAGCAGGATCCCGAACGTGAAAAACGTCGCATGCGCTCCCATCACAAGGCCCGCTGCGACGAGAAAAAAGCGGAACTCCCTTTGCGCAAGCAATTCGCCCAGCACCGACCCGCGCCACAGCGGCACCGCCAGTTCGTTCGGTGTCTCGGGTCGCTCGTCGCGAGGCAGGACGTGTCCCGCCAGCACGGTCAGCGCACACCCGAGCGCGATCAGCCAAACGCCCGCGCCGCCGCCGAACGCGCTCATAGCGAAACCTCCGGCAAAGTTCGCCCCGACAAACGTCAACGAACCCCACAAGCGCATGCGGCCGTAATCGAGTCCGCGATGCCGGACGCCATCCAGCGCAATCGTCTCGATCAGCGGCATGATCGTCGAGTTGCAGAGCATCAGCAGTGTTGCAAATAGCAGAAGCGGCCAGAACGACAGGGACGCGGCCAATGCAAGCACGAGTGCAAGGCTCATCCACGCCAGGACAACGAGGTACCATCGATGCGTCCCGCTCCGGTCGGCCGCCATCGCGACGACCGGCGAGACCAACACGCGAAGGAAGAGCGGCGCCGCAATAATTGTACTGATTTCCCCGGCAGATAGCCCACGCCAGTTGAGCCAGACCGGCAGAAAGGGCGTGTGCATGCCGTAGAAGACGAACAACGCCCCATAAAACAGGCCGACACGCGCCGCAAAATTTTGCCGTTCGTCTCTCCAGGTTCGCATTACCAGCGTTCCGTCCGCCCTATGCTCAAGCCACCGTATAAGCCTGCGGTTGATCACCCGCATAAGTCCTGTTCAGTTCAGCCGAAGGTTGTGTCTTGGCTCGCTGCGAATCGCATACCGGTTAAGTCAAATTTTGCGGAGCACAACAGGCTATGCAGGCTCTCACATCTCCCCTCGGCGACGACGTCGATACGGAATACCGCGCCATTGAGGCGACTTTGCTCGAAAGCACGCGCGGGCGCTGGTTCCTCGCCGAACATGGCCGGAGGGCCCGTCGCCTCGATAGCGCTCTCTTGGAAGACGCCATCCGGCGGCTGCAAAGTTCACTGCGCGAGCCGCCCGCGCTGCTGGGACAGCTCAAGGCCGAAATCGAGGCCATCAAGTCCCAGATGGCCGAAACACGTGCAGCGCTCCTTGCCCGTCCGACGGTCGACGAAAGCATTCTCCCAACGCACGCGATGTTGAAGGCCGCCGAGGACATCCACGACATAGCTTGGTCGCTCCAGGCCAATCCATTCGATCCAAAAGGATGCGAGCAGATCGCCCGCAACGCCGGCAAGCTCTACGCCATGAGCCAATCGCAGGCCGCACAATCAAATCGCGTCGTCGCCGCAGCAAGCGCGCTCGAAACGTCAGCGAACAAGCTAGAGGGCATTCTCGAGAGCATCCTCCACGAATTGGAGGTGGACACGGCAGCTTAGCTTCTCCCTCATCAAATTCGACACCTGCCAACAAAAAACCGGGCTGAGCCCGGCTTTTGTTGGCTCTCAAATCGCGATCACCACTTCGTTCGCATGCCGACCGATACGAGGTCGAAGGATGCGTCGGTGACATTCCCAGTTACCGGAATACCCTGGGGTGTAATGTCATCAAACGCTCCGTCTTGAATGAATACGTGAGAATAGCCGATATCCAGGGTCGTCTCTTCGCTGTGCAGCAACGACCGACAGAAGTCGCATTTGTAGCTTGCACCGATGTTCACCCAAACTCTGTTATTGTCCGGCACCTGAATCAAGCGCCCCATGGGATCATCGATGGGAGAAATCTCATAAGCGACGCCGCTCCGCAGCGTCAGTAGCGGCGTGTAATCGTATTCCCCGCCAACCGAAAAAAACCAACCGTCGCTCCAGTTGGCTGACTCTCCAAGGGTGCCGCCTGGAAATGAAACCGTTACGTTCTTGAACCGGCTCCAGTTCGTCCACTCGATGGTTCCCAGCAGTCGCGCCCGGGGTGCTACTTCCTGCCGAATGCTCAAGGTGACCAGGTCCGGCAAGTCGAGCGTGCTGCTCGCCGGGAACGCCGTACCTGGCACTTTAAGACCGCCGCTCAGGTCGTGCGTAAGCTGAGAGCGATAGCCAAGGCCGATCGACGTGCTTGCTGTCGGCTGAAGCAAGATGCCGGCCGTCCCGCCGAACGCCCAGTCGTTCCCTCTGAACTGCACGATGGGATCGGAAGCAGGGTTAGGCGGGAGCCCCATAAGCTGCCGAAACTGCAGCTTCGCCTGTGCCCATTCCATTTGAACACCGGCACCGATGATGACGCCCGGAGCAATGCGATACGCCACGGTCGGATTGGCATTGACGGTCAGCAGCTTGCTCGTCACGCCAAGATACGAGCCATAATACTCGGTGTTATCGGGTTTCGTGGCGAGCCCGAATGGCGAGGTGATGGCGATACCGAGCCAAAGATCCCTTGAGACCTGATAGGTGCCGTAGCTTGAGCCCACGAGAGCGGGAATCGTGATATCGCCGCCGCCTGTGACCGACGCCGGCGCCCCGGACAAGCTCGTTCCCCCGAAACTCTTCACGTTCACGTCGGAATTCGGGAGTACGAGAGTATAGGACGACTCCGTGTTGAGGCCCGAGAACTGACCCGCCGCGGCCGGGTTCCAGAACATCGATCCGATGCTTCCGCCCGCAGCAACACCAGCCGATGCCGATCCCAAAAAGACAGTCGATTGTTCGTGAATGTCGATTCCACCGGCGGAAGCCGCACTGGCCGTAGCCGTCAGAGCCGCGACACTGATTGCCACCAAACGGACCGTGTTTGCTGTTGCTTTTGACGCCCGCATATCTTCGCCCTCTCGGCGCAGATGCCGCGCCATCGCCACAATACGTTGGTTAACGCGCCGCTCCACTAGACTTTCGAACGTCTAATGAGCAATTCCAGCGTAAAGCACGCAGCTGTGCCCAGCGCGCAACAAAAAAACCGGCCCGCCGAAGCGGACCGGTTCTTGCCAAGCCCTGTTTCAATCCCTCGAAACGTCGCTTGGCGCTCCCCCC
>CAYYDL010000735.1:0-1527 GCA_964470545.1 uncultured Hyphomicrobium sp.
GGCCGATACGCTTGGCGCATGTATCCTCGGAGCGATATAGAGGGTGCTAAGAAAGGCAGCCCCAAGATGACATATCTGCGTAACGTCGTTCGCTACGGCTACGCCCCCTTCATGATGTTCGGCCTGACCGGCGTCGCCTACTGGGTGGTGAGCCAGCTCGTCGTGGCCGAAGGCAAGACCTGGGCCTATCTGTGGATCTTTCCTTTGCTCGTTGTCGCTTATGCAACCTCTTTGGTGGCCGAGCGCATCGCGCCCTACTTTCCGGAATGGAACGATCATGAGGCGCACGGCGACATGGTCGCGAATACGGGTCACATCGCGCTTTACGAACTGAGCGCGATCAACGGCGTGCTGCTCATTCCGGTCATCTGCTGGCTCTTCCCGTTCCAGGGCCTGTGGCCAACGCACTGGCCCATGTGGGGTCAGGTGTTGATGGCGTTTCTCGTCGCCGACTTCGCCTTCATGTTCATGCACTACCTGAGTCATCGCCTGCCACTCCTTTGGAGACTGCATGCGGTCCATCACGGCGTCGGGCGCCTCTACGGCTACAATGGCGTGATCCGCCATCCGCTGCATCAGATCATCGACATGGTGATCGGCAACATGCCGCTCGTCATCATCGGCATGCCGGTTCCGGTGGCGGTCGTCCTTGGATTCCTGATCTCGGTGACGCTGATCGTCCAGCATTCGAACGTCGAGACGGCTCTCGGACCGCTGCAGAAGCATCTTGCGATTGGTCGCCTTCATCACCTGCATCACGTCAACTGGGGCACGGAAGGCGATTGCAACTTCGGTCTGTTGTTGACCGTCTGGGACAGGCTGCTCGGCACGTATGCCGAAAAGCTGAGCCGTGAGGTTACGTCGAAGGACATGGGCGTTGACGAATTGCCGAACTTCCCGAAGAGCCTCTGGGAGCAGTTGATCCTTCCGTGGGTCTACGTCCCCGGCAAAGGCGAGCCCGAGCGGTACAAGAAGATGGCGGCTGCGGCCAAAGCCAAGACGCCGGCACAGGAAGCGCGCGCGCAGATTCTCGACGCGGCGGAGTAGTCCCGTCTCCTCTTTTTTTCATCGAGATCACATATAAAAAGGGCCGCTTCGATTGAGCGGCCTTTTTCACGTGAATCGTTGTAGAGGCAGCGCCCTACGGTCATGCTCGGGCTTGTCCCGATGAGAAGCTCCGGGAGACGGGCTTCAGGTATTCATCGACTGGAAGAACTCGCCGTTGGTCTTGGTCGAGCGCAGCTTGTCGATCAGGAACTCGATGCCGTCCATCGTGCCCATCGGATTGAGGATGCGGCGGAGCACGTAAACCTTCTTGAGCTGGTCCTTCGGAACGAGCAGGTCTTCCTTGCGGGTGCCCGAGCGCGAGACGTCGATCGCCGGGAAGACGCGCTTGTCGGAGACCTTGCGGTCCAGAATGATTTCCGAGTTGCCGGTACCCTTGAACTCTTCGAAGAGGACTTCATCCATCCGCGAACCCGTATCGACGAGCGCCGTCGCGATGATGGTCAGCGAGCCGCCTTCTTC
>CAYYDL010000736.1:0-14731 GCA_964470545.1 uncultured Hyphomicrobium sp.
CATCCTCGGCGAAGAGCCCGACGTTGTCGTTCTGGCGACGGGCGGCCGGAGTTTCGTCGATCAGGTCGAAGGTTGGGGCGCGGCAGAAGGGTTGTCCGTCAGCTCGTGGGACATTCTTTCGGAGAAGGTGCCGCCAGCGGAAAACGTACTTGTTTATGATAGCATCAGCGCGCACGCGGGGTTCGGTACAGCCGATTTTCTGGCAAGCCGCGGTTGCACGGTGGAGATCGTGACGCCGGATGTGAAGGTTGGCGACGATGTCGGCGGGACGACATTTCCGATCTTTTATCGTCGACTTTACGCGCAAGGCATCATTCCGACGCCGAACTTCTGGCTCGATCGCGTCTATGCCGAAGGTAACAAAAAGATTGCGGTGTTACGCAACGAATATACCGACGAGCTTGAAGAGCGTGCCGTCGATCAGGTGGTGATCGAAAATGGAATTACGCCAAACACAGAACTCTATTGGTCGCTGAAAGAGAAGTCGCTCAATCACGGCCAGACCGATCTCAAGGCGCTTTATGCCAACGAGCCTCAGCCGGTGCTGCGTGAATCGACCGACGGCAACCGCTTTGTGTTGTTCCGCGTTGGCGATTGCGTATCGATGCATAACATTCACGCAGCGATCTACGACTCTCTCCGGTTGTGCAAGGATTTCTGATCGTGTCGCTCGCGCCGGCCATTACACTTTTGTTCTGGCTTGCGGTGGCGACGCTGGCGGTCGGCCTGGCGCGCCGGGCGCGGCTCTGGCGGGTCGGACAGGCAGCGCCTGTCGAATGGGCGGGGCTGCTCGCAGTCCCCAAGCGGTATTTCATCGATCTGCATCACGTCGTTGCGCGTGATCCCTTAATCGCGCGGGCGCACGTCGCGACAGCGGGCGGCGCCGTGCTGGCTCTCGGTCTTGTCGCGTTCAACTACGGTCTTGGGCTTTATTCGCCTTTGCTCGACTGGGGGATCGTGGTCGCGGCCATCGCGATGTTGAGTGGGGTTTATTTCGTTTGGCAAAGGCGGCGTCATCCGCCTCAGCGATTGTCACGCGGCGCCTGGGATCGGTTGCCCTACACACTCGCAGCCTTTGCAATTGGTTTGCTCCTCGCGGTCGGGCTTCCTGCGGGATCGCTCTCTGGGGCGATCGCCGCAATCGCTTTAGTCTTTCTCCTCGCCGGTTCGTCCGAGTTGGCGGTGGGTATCGGTATCGGCGCGCCGATGAAGCACGCTGTCGCTGGGCTTCTGCATCTTGCCTTCCATCCGCGACCTGAGCGCTTTGCGGGCGTGCGTTCGACGGCATTGAAACCGCTATCGCTCGACCGGCATGAGTTCGGCGTGACTATTCTAGCCGATTTCCGCTGGAACCAGCTTTTGAGTTTCGATGCCTGCGTCCAGTGCGGAAAGTGCGAGCAGTCGTGTCCGGCGTTTGCGGCAGGCCAGCCGCTCAATCCGAAGAAGCTCATCCAGGATTTCGTTTGTGGGTTGGCGGGTACGACGGATGCCGCGTACGCGGGGCGTCCTTATCCTGGCATTGCCATCGGATCGCATAGCGGCGCGCCGCACAACGCCATCGTGCCGAAGCTGATCGAGCCGCAAACGTTATGGTCGTGCACGACATGCCGAGCCTGTGTCGAAGAATGCCCGATGCTCATCGAGCATGTCGACGCGATCGTCGGCATACGCCGAAGCTTGAATTTGACAGAGGGCGATGTGCCTGGCACCGCGCCGGATATTCTTGCCAATTTACGAGAAACGGAGACTCAGGGCGGTTATGACAACGCACGGCGCTACAACTGGGCGATCGATCTCGACGTTCCGACAGCGGAGCTCGGAAAGCCGATCGACCTCTTGCTTATTGCAGGCGAAGGCGCGTTCGAAATGCGCTACCAGCAGACGCTGAGAGCACTCGTCAGAATTTTGAAGGCGGCGAACGCGGATTTCGCGGTTCTCGGGGCATGTGAGCGCGATACGGGCGATACGGCGCGCCGATTGGGAGACGAAGCGACGTTCCAGTCGCTTGCGAGGCAGAACATCGAAACGCTCGCGCATCTCAATTTCAAACGCATCGTCACTCCGGATCCGCATGTGCTGCACAGTCTGCGCAACGAATATCCGACATTCGGCGGCCGCTACGTCGTCATTCACCACACGGCGCTGATCGATGAGCTGATGGTTGCGGGCAACGTGCTTTCAGCCAAACTTCAGGATGCGAGAACGCTCACCTACCACGACCCGTGCTATCTCGGCCGCTACAACGGAGAGTTTGAAGCTCCGCGTGCGGTTCTGCGCAGGCTCGGGCTAGACGTCCGGGAGATGGAGCGCTCCGGACTTCGCGCGCGCTGCTGCGGGGGAGGCGGCGGCGCGCCGTTGACGGACATTCCGGGCAAACAGCGGATTCCCGATATGCGCATGGGAGATGCGCAAGCTGTGGGTGCAGAGATTGTTGCAGTCGCCTGTCCGCAATGCACGGCGATGCTCGAAGGCGTGGCCGGGGAGCGTGCCCAGGTCCTCGACATCGCTGAGCTTGTCGCTTTGTCGCTGGAGGCGCGTCCATGAGCGACGCGAAGCGAGTCGATCCGCGGAGACCGTATCGGATGGCTTCGAGCGGCCTGCGCCGGATCGTGCTTGGGGAGATGATTTCAGGCGATCGACTTCCAGACGGAGGAGGACCTTTCCCTTCAAACCGCTCAAAGCCGTTGCGAACGAATGTTGCGGCAAGCCGCTGGCACATGGCCGTCGCGCATTCGTATCGTGGGCGGCTTGATGATCATGCGCGCGAGGCTATTGCCGCTGCGGCTATCCTCGCCGGCCCGGAAACAGGCGTTATCGCTGCCGTGCTCGGACCGTTGCAGGAGGACGCTGCTTCAATGGGGGCCGACAAGGCAGTCGTATTTCCGGAACTGGATGCGAGCCTGTTTCAGCCAGAGCGTGAAGTGGCGACGATCCAGGCTTTGCTGGACGAATACCAGCCAGTTCATATTTTCATGCCCGATAACATGCTCGGGGATGGTGATCTAGGGCGCCGGCTGATTGCCAAAAACGGAAATTCCGCCGCAACGCATGTGGTCGAGATAGATGCGACGCACATCTCAGTGCGGTGGTCCGGCGGCTCGATTTTAGCTGGCGCAGCTCTGCCACGGATCGTGCTTTTGCAGGCAGGCGCGGTGGATAGCAACCTGCCGTTTGTTGGGCTCGGCGAACAGATCGTATGTTCTGAGGTAACAGTCGTGGCTGACGTTTGCCGCGATCTCGGGATGGACTCCTCGGAAGGGACGTCGATCCCCCTTGAAGAAGCGGATTTCATCGTCTCTGCTGGGAATGGCGTCAGCAACGTAGCGACACTTGAAGACCTCGCACGCTCTCTGGGAGCAGCCGTCGGCGCAAGTCGCGTTGCAGTCGATGACGGAAAATTTCCGCGCGAGAAGCAGATCGGCGCATCGGGAAAGACCGTGAGCGCCACGACTTATTTTGCGATCGGAATTTCAGGAGCCGTCCAGCATTTGCAGGGCATCAAGGCCTGCCGTCATGTGATCGCCATCAATCGAGATCCTGGTGCACCGATCGTCAAGCGGGCCAATCTCACGGTCATCGGGGATGCGGAAGAGATGATGCAGGCGTTGATCGCCCGCGTCTCACAAGCGCGAGTCCAAACCGAAGCTCTGGAGGTTGAAGAATGAGCGGCTTCTCCGTCGCCGTTCTGATTTCCGCCGGACGACATCCGGTCAGCGGAGCGCCGCGCGCGTGCCGGGGCGATGTCGCGGCAATGGCGATCGGCAAATCGCTGGCCGGCGATGGCCTCCGCGTCATTCATGCGGGCAAGGCGGACGAACCGTCGCTGCAGGATTATATGGCGTACGGTGCGCGGAAGATTGATCTAATCGAGCCCGCTATTGGAAGCGACGGGTGTTCTGCGCTTGCAGGCTTTCTCGGCGACGTCGATATCATCGTGACCGGCAGCCGCGCAGAGCAGGGGCCGGGCAGTGGCCTGCTTCCTTATCTGCTCGCCGATGCGCTCGGGCGCCCGCTCTTGGCGAACGTGATTGATGCAAAAATTGAACATAGCGGAGCCGGGGCATTCGAAGCGAGAGTTCACCAATTTCTGCCGAAGGGCAAGCGGCGCCAAATTGCTTGCCCGCTGCCGCTCGTTATCGCCGTTCACCCGTTTGCGGCGCCGCAACTCAAATATGCTTATGCCCGCCGCGTCTCCGGACGGACGGAGATCTTATCCGATCCCTCTACACCGACTCAGGGGGCGGGACCGAACTGGACAGTTGAGATGGTTTCAAGGCGACCCGTGCGTCTCAGGGCTCAAGACAAGAAGACCGCGCATGCGCGGCTGCTCTCGGCCATCGTGTCTGAGGCGAAAGGCGGCGTTGTCGCTTTTGAAGGGACAGCCGTCGATAAAGCACAAGTGATGCTGAACTATCTGAGAGAACATCGCCTCGTCGAGTTTTGAGCCGAGCCCCGTCCAGTGGGAGGACCAGATGCAGATATCGAATGAGCTTCGGTCCCTGATTGCACGCCGGCGGCCAGGATATAGCCTGGAAGCGCCCTTCTATCAGGATAAGGCCGTTTTCGATCTCGATATGGAGGTTATCTTCGGGCGCACCTGGATCTATGTCGGCTCGGAGCCCGATATTCCCGAGCCGGGGGACTACTTCACCGTGCCTGTCGGAAAGGCCTCTATCGTCGTCGCACGAGATGACGACATGTCGATTACTGCTTTCCACAATGTCTGCCGCCATCGCGGCGCGCGCCTTTGTGACGGTGACAAGGGAAGCGTCGGCAACGTCGTCTGTCCATATCATCAGTGGACATACGACCTCAGAGGCAATCTCATCCACACCGAGCACATGGGTGCCGACTTCGACCGGAGCAAATTCGGTTTGAAGATGGTGCATGTGGGCAATGTAGGAGGTCTCATTTTTATCTGCCTCAGCGAGCAGCCGCCGACAGATTTTGAACAGATGCGGCGCGAAATGGAGCCCTATATCCTGCCGCATCAGATTCACAATTGTAAGATTGCGTTCGAAGAGGATCTCATCGAGAACGGCAATTGGAAGTTCACGATGGAGAACAATCGGGAATGCTATCATTGCAAGGCTAACCATCCCGAACTCACGGTTTCTCTTTACGAGTTTGGGTTCGGTTATCAGCCGTCGCCCGAAAATGCCGATGAGGTGCGGGCTTTCAAGGATTTGACGACACAGGAGCATGCGCGCTGGGAATCCTGCGGTTTGCCGTCAGTCGAACTCGAGTTTCTCGACACTCGCGTGACGGCGTTCCGCACCGAACGCTTGCCGCTCGACAAGGCGGGCGAATCTCAGACGCTGGACAGCAAGGTTGCTTGCAAGAAGCTGCTTGGCGATCTTGAGCAGCGGAATCTCGGCGGCCTGTCGTTCTGGACGCAGCCGAACTCGTGGCATCATTTCATGAGCGATCACATCGTGACGTTCAGCGTGCTGCCGATCGATCCGGAGCATACGCTGCTGCGAACCAAATGGCTCGTTCACAAGGACGCGGTCGAGGGGCGTGATTACGATCCCAAGGAGTTGAGTGCCGTCTGGCACGCTACGAACCAGCAGGATGGCGCGCTCGTCGAGCGCACGCAGGTCGGTTCCCACAGCACGGCCTATCAGCCGGGACCCTATTCTCCATTCACGGAGGAATTGGTTGAGAAGTTCATGTCCTGGTATTTGCAGCGGTTGCGCTCGGAGACTGGACATGAATCGGCAACGGTTAGCCCTTTTGTGGCGAGTGCCTGATCCACCATGACCGAAGCGGAGAGTCAGGGCCAGCTGGGGCCGGCGCTTTGGGATGCGGTACCGGACAAGTGGAACGCGGACGCGGATGATACGCTGGCGTGCGTGTATGTCCGACCTGAGACGCACGATGTCAAAAGTTTTTTGTTCCGGACCGCATCGCCTCGGCTTTTCCGCTTCCGGCCGGGTCAGTTCATCACCATCGAGTTCGAAATCGATGGGCAAGTTATCAATCGTTGCTACACGATCTCTTCGCCACCGACGCGGCCGGATACGCTATCGATCACGGTGAAGCGGAAGCCAGGCGGCAAGGTGTCGAACTGGCTGCATGATAATCTAAAGCCGGGAATGGCGATTAAGGCGTTGGGTCCGTCGGGAGAGTTCAGTGCGTCGCTGCATCCCTCGTCCAAATATCTATTCCTCTCTGGCGGTTCCGGCGTGACGCCGCTGATGTCGATGTCACGGACCTTTTATGAGCTTGGCGAGGATCGCGATATCATCTTCGTCCACAGCGCCCGCACGCCACGTGACATCATCTTTCGGCATGAACTGACGATGATGGCAAACGGGCTTCAGAAGTTCAGGACGGCCTTCGTGTGCGAGCAGACCGCCGAACATCGTGATTGGAGTGCCCCTGTAGGATTTCTTTCCTTGCCGCTCCTCAAATCGATCGCTCCGGATTTCGCGGAGCGCGAGATCTTCTGCTGCGGGCCGGAGGCCTACATGGCGAATGTGCGGGAGATGTTGAAGGATGCCAGTTTCGACATGGCGCGCTACCATGAGGAAAGCTTCACCTTCGAGAATTTAAGTCCGACGGAGAAGGCGGAGGTGCAGCAGGTTCAGGCAACCGAGGCGCCGAGCGGCAGCTTCAAGATTGAATTTACGAAGTCGGACCGCACAATCGATTGTCGTCCCGATCAGTTCATTCTCGATGCGGCCAAGGCGGCGGGCTTGCGACTCCCGTTTTCGTGCAGCAAAGGCGTTTGCGGAACTTGCAAGAGCAAGAAGCTCTCAGGACAAGTCGCGATGACACATGGTGGCGGCATCCGGCAGCGGGAGATCGACGCTGGAATGGTCCTCATCTGCTGCAGCAAGCCGCTGAGCGACCTCGTGATCGAGAAGTAGGTCCAACTCAGTCCGAGCGGCGCAGGATGGCCTGCAGCACGTCTGGGACGCTTATCGCGCCGACAAAACGATCTGAATCGTCAAAAAGGGCTACGGGTGCCGCAGCGGTCTTATGCATTGCCAAAATCACGGTTTTCAGACTCGTGCCTGGCCGCGCCCAATAGATCGGATAGGTGTTCTCCGGCAGATCGCCTTCGACGTTGCTGCAAGACACCCATTGCGCCCGCCGGCCTTCGCATTCAGCGCCGATGACGATGCCTTCGTCGTCAATTCGAAATTTCGTCGTCTTTTTACGGTCGAGCCAGATCCAGTTTTCGTCAGCCAGCTCCAGATCGCGCTTGTCGCGCATGACATTCCAGGCCGTGAGGACGGAAAGCGGGTTTACGTTGGCGATGAAGTCTCTCACATAATCGTCGGCGGGATTGAGAACGATTTCCTCCGCCGCGCCGGATTGCACGATCCTGCCGCTCTCCATGATTGTGATGCGGTTGCCGATCTTCAGGGCTTCCTCAAGATCGTGGCTGACGAAGATGATCGTCTTCTTGAGCGTTTTCTGCAACTGGAGAAGTTCATCCTGCAGCTTGGTGCGGATGAGGGGGTCGAGCGCCGAGAAGGGTTCATCCATTAACAGGATTGGCGCGTCGGTGGCGAAAGCGCGGGCGAGCCCGACGCGCTGCTGCATACCGCCGGAGAGTTCATGAACGTATTTATCGGCCCAGCTGTCGAGGCCGACGAGATGCAGTTGGCGGTCGACGCGTTCCTTGATTTCGGCGGCGGGCACTCCAGCGAGTTCCAGGCCCAATCCGGCGTTCTCGTGCACGGTTCGCCAGGGAAGCAGCGCGAACTGCTGAAACACCATGGCGACTTGGTTCTGACGCATGTGACGGAGGGTTGCGTCGTCGCACGTCGCAATGTCCACCATGCGGTCACCGTCTTTGACGAGAAGCGTGCCGCGCGAAACCTTGTTGAGACCATTGACGGCACGGAGCAGCGTCGATTTCCCCGAACCGGAAAGGCCCATGAGAACGGAGATTTCTCCTTCGTTGACAGTCAGATTGGCTCCGGCGGCTCCAAGCACAGCGCCGGTCTTTGCAAGGATTTCCGCTCGGGAAGCGCCTGCATCGACCATTGCCAATGTCTTCGCGACGTCCTTGCCGAAAATGATATCGACATCCTTGAATTCGACCGCGACAGTCATTTGCGTATCTCCGCTCTGGCTGTCAGCGCGCGATCGAGGATGATGGCCAGGATCACGATGGCAAGGCCTGCCTCGATGCCGAGGGGAATGTTGCGGTTGGCGAGAGCCCGATTGACCGGATTGCCGAGGCTCGGTGCACCGATCAAGGTCGCGAACACGACCATGGACAATGACAGCATGATGCACTGCGTCAGTCCCGCCATGATGGAGGGTAGGGCGGCCGGAAGCTCTACCTTCCATAGAAGCTGACGCTTCGTGGCGCCGAAACTTTCGCCAGCTTCAAGCATTGGCTTCGGGATGGATGTCAGGCCCAGATATGTCATTCGGATGGGCGCCGGCATAGCGAAGATGATTGTGACGATGAGTGCCGGGGCGGCGCCGAGACCAAACAAGATGAGAATGGGGATCAGATAGACGAAGGTCGGCATCGTCTGCATCAGGTCGAGGATCGGCTGAGTGATGCGCCAGACGTGCGGCTTGTGGGCTGCCCATATTCCGATCGGTACGCCGATTACCATCGAGAGCGCGGTTGCCGAGAGCACCAGAACCAGTGTCTGGACGGTCTCTTTCCAAAGCCCTTGATTGAGGATGAACAGCAATCCGATCACGACGCCGACTGCTAGAGCCGTCGATCGCCGCAGCCAATAGGCGATGCCGGCTATAACGACCGCAAGGATAACCGGTGGGACCTTGAGAAGAAGATCAGACGTGCCGTCGACAAAGGTTTCGAGAACGGTCGAGACGGCATCAAAAAACCACTGAAAATAGTCGGTGACGAAATCGAATACGGCCTTTCCGAACTGGCCGACAGGAATTTTCCAAGCTGTTATCAGCTTCGATACTGGATCCATCTGCGCCGTTCCCAGTGCTCAGGCCGACCCGGGTCGCGAACGGCCGCTCACATGCTGCGGCCGTTCGCACCCTGCCGGGTGGACGGTATAGCGAAGCGCCTCTATTTCTCGAGGGCCGCCTTCAAGGCCGCATTCGCATCTCCGCCATCGAAGGTCGTGACGCCCACAAGCCAGGGCTTGGCGGCGTCCGGATTTTTCTTGAGCCAAGCAAGCGCGGTCGCTTTTGGGTCTGCGCCATTCTTGAGAACAGGGTCCATCATCTCGCCTTCCATTGCGAGATTGAACTTGAGGTTGCTGAGAAACTTGCTCACGTTCGGGCATTCCTTCGGGTATCCGGCACGAACGTTCGTGCTGACCGTCGCTGCGCCGAAGCCTGAATCCCCCATGCCATCGAGATAGTGAATTTTCATCGCGCCCATGACGGGATGTGGGGTCCAGCCGAGGAAGACGATCCATTTTTTCTTCTTCATGTCTTTTTCGGCTTCGGTCAGCATGCCGGCTTCGGAACTTTCGACGAGTTCAAATCCCTGGAGGTTGTTCTCCGGCTTCGAGATCATCGTGCTGATGATGCGGTTTCCGTCATTGCCAGCTTCGATTCCGTAGATCTTGCCGTTGAATTGATCCTTGTGGGGGCCAAGATCTTTCAGACTCTTGACGCCGGCGTCGGCGACGTAATCCGGAACGACGAGACCATAGCCGGCATTGTCGAGATTGACGCCGAGGACTTCGACGGACTTGTCGTCGAGGTAGGGCTTGATGTCGGCGGTCATGCTCGGCATCCAGTTGCCGAGGAAAACGTCGATATCTTTGTTCTTCATCGAGGCGTAGGTCACGGGGACTGAAAGGGTCTTGACCTCGGGCTCATATCCCAGAGCCTCTAGTATCGTCGTGGTCGTGCCTGTCGTAACCTGAATATCGGTCCAACCGACGTCGGCAAAGCGGACTTTCTTGCACGTGGCACTTTCTGCGTGCGCCGCGGTCGCGGCAAGGACGAGGGCGAGCGCTGCCCCGATCGCTGTGCGTGTCATGACAACTCCTGTTATTTGCAATGGCAGGCGTTATTGACAACAGTCCGCTTGTGGGGATCGCAGATGCGATCGCCCTTCTGTCGGTTGCCTGTTGAAGGCGCCACCCGGCGAGGGCGACGCCAATAGCTAACCGCAGCCCGGACGCGCTCATTTTTGCAATTGCGACGCGATCTAGCGTTTACGCGCCTTGCAAAGCCCCACCTGTCGTCCAGAGTATCGCTTCGATCCGGCCTCGCGCCATGGTCCTTTTTGGATCTCTTGGGACCTAGATAGAATGCACGCGGGGGCGGCTCGCAGTTTTCCTTGGCGGTGGGGACGCGGGAAATTCCGTAGCTGCGTGTTGCGGCTGGCGCTCGCTGCGCGGCGTGCGGCCATAGAGTGCGCGATACGATTTGCTGAAGTGACACGTCGACTGGAAGCCGCATGAAATTGCGATCTCGGTGATCGACATTTGCGATTGCAAAAGAAGTTCGCGGGCCCGGCGCAGGCGAAGCTGCAAATAATATTTCGTCGGCGTGGTTTCGAGCGAGACCTGAAAAATTCGCTGGACCTGGCGAAGAGATAATCCTGCCAATTTGGCGAGTTCGACGGCGGTCAATGGCTCCTCGAAATTCGCTTCCATCAACGCCGCGATATCTACGAGGGCGCTGTGATTGAAGCCGAGCCGGGCTGCCAGCGGAATATGCTGGCGGTCGTCGCCGTCGCGCACCCGTTCCAGAATGAACTGGTTCGATATGTCTGCGACCAGTGTCTTGCCGAAGGCTTTGCGCACGATCGAGAGCATCATATCGACGGGCGCGACGCCGCCTGTACAGGTGATCCTGTCGCGATCGATGACGAAAAGCTCTTCCTTGAACTGCACGCGCGGATGGAATTCACGGAGGCCCGCCATGTTCTCCCAATGGACAGTGCATTTGTAGCCGTCCAGCAGCCCGGATTTCACGAGTGCATAGGAGCCGGTGCAGAGGCCGCCGAGGACGACGCCGTTATGCGCCATGCGGCGAAGCAGATTGATGACCTTTTCGTCGACGAATTTCTGAATGTTGGTGCCGCCGCATACGAAGACCATATCAAGATCGTCCGCAACGTCATAGGTTTTCGCATCGGCAAAGCATAAGCCATTGCTCGACGATACCGGTTTTCCATCTGATGTCAGAACGGTCCAGGAGTAATGCGGCTGGCCACTCAAACGGTTGGCCATTCGAAGAACCTCGATCGCGCTTGACAGCGCGATCATGGTGTATTCGTTCAGTGTCAGAAAGCCGATCCGACGGATCGTGCCCAGCTTTTCCGGAACCTCATTCACGCAGCAAAAGCTCCCGGCTGCTCCGCAAATCAGAGAGGTGCCGCTTTCGGCCAATAAGCCGAGGCGGGTATCTTTGATGTGACCTTCGACAGAAGATCGTCGCAAAATCTTAGCACTTGGTCGCCTTTTGACAAGTTGCAGAAAGTTTAAATCGTGCCGAACGAATAAGCTTTGTGTGCTGCAAAAGAAGGCGCGGTTGCGTGCTGCGATGCTTTCAGCGTCCCAAGGAATGAACTTGGTGCTGTCGCAGCGAATAATATTTGTGTCGTATCTGTCATTGCTGCCGCCTGACCGGACCGGCATAGGGAGGCTTCGTCCCGGGCGTGTCGCATGCCGCTACTTGGCGATAGCCGCGAGACCGCGCTCGCTCCGCTGTCGTCATAAATCCCAAGAGTGTACTCGATGGCGCATGTTCTGCAGAATTACATCGGTGGCCGGTTCGTTTCTACCGCGGACGGGGAGATGTTCGAGGATCGGGACCCGGCCACGGGAGACCTGATTTCCCTCGTCGAAATCGCGTTGGCGCCCGAAATCGATGTGGCGCTGCAATCGGCTAAAGAGGGCTTGGCGCGCTGGTCTCGCATGTCGGGTGCGGAGCGGGGTCGCGTGCTCAACAAAGCGGCACGATTGCTGCGTGAACGCAATCGCGAATTAGCCGAGATCGAAGTTCGTGACACCGGCAAGCCGATCCAGGAAGCAGAGGTCGTCGACGTCGTCAGCGGTGCCGATTGCATCGAATACTTCGCCGGGGTCGCCGCGACGCTCCATGGCGAGCAAATCGCGCTAAATAATGCATTCGTCTATACGCGACGGGAACCCATCGGCATCTGTGTCGGCATGGGCTCCTGGAATTATCCAATCCAGATCGCATGCTGGAAGTCCGCGCCCGCGCTGGCATGCGGGAATGCAATGATTTTCAAGACATCGGAAATGACGCCGACGACGTCGGTCAAGCTCGCCGAAATCTATTCGGAAGCTGGCGTGCCCGACGGCGTCTTCAATGTGTTGCATGGAGATGCGCGGACGGGCTCGATGCTGACAACGGATCCGCGTGTCGCGAAGATTTCTTTGACGGGTTCGGTCGGTACTGGAAAGAAGATCGTGGCGGCCGCGGCGGCGACGCTGAAGCGCACGACCATGGAACTCAGTGGAAAGTCCGCACTGCTCATTTTTCCGGACGCCGATCTCAGACAGGCTGTTTCGGCTGCAATGCTCGGCAATTTTTATACGCAGGGTGAGATCTGTACGAACTGCACCCGCGTTTTCGTTCACGATGACATTTACGATCGCTTCGTCGACGAGGTTGTGGAGCGCACGAAGAAGCTTCGGATCGGTCTTCCGCTGGAGCCCGAGACACAAGTCGGTGCGCTGATTTCGCGGACGCACATGGAGCGGGTGCTCGGGTTCATTGACTCCGGGAAAGCGGAAGGTGCGCGTCTTTGCTATGGCGGTGAGCGGCTCGTCTGGGCACCCTTCGATCGCGGAAACTTTATGCAGCCCGCCGTCTTCTCCGAGTGCACCGATGACATGGCGATCGTTCGCGAAGAGATTTTTGGGCCTGTCATGTCGGTTCTGAGATTTCGCGACGAAGATGAAGTGATTGCGCGCGCGAACGCGACCCGTTTCGGACTTGCGGCGGGTGTTTTTACCCGCGATCTTGCTCGCGCTCATCGCGTCGCAGCTCGGCTTGAAGCAGGCATTTGCTGGATCAACAATTACAACGTGACACCGGTCGAAATGCCGTTCGGGGGAATCAAAGAATCGGGCTTCGGGCACGAGAATGGTCAGGCGGCCATCGAACATTATACGCAGTTGAAAAGCGTGTACGTGGAACTGGGCGATGTCCAGTGTCCCTATGAATGAAGCCCAGAAAGGCCGAGGTTCTTAGAGCGATGAGCGGAAGCCAAGAGTTCGACTACATCATCGTTGGCGCCGGATCGGCAGGCTGCGTGCTGGCGAACCGCTTAACGGAAGATGTTGGAACGCGCGTGCTCGTTCTTGAAGCCGGACCTCAGGATCGCAGCATTTTCATTCATATGCCGTCGGCGTTTGCCTATCCGCTGGCAGGCACGAAATACAACTGGTGGTACGAGTCCGAACCTGAGCCATTTCTTGATAATCGGCGTATGTATTGTCCGCGAGGTCGCGTGGTCGGCGGCTCATCCTCGATCAATGGCATGATCTACATTCGCGGACACGCCTTCGATTACGACGCCTGGGCGCGCAAACAGGGCCTGCAGGACTGGTCATATTTCCATTGCCTGCCGTACTTCAAGAAAGCCGAAACGCGGCTCAAAGGCGGCGACAAGTATCGCGGCAGCTCCGGGCCGCTTTACGTTACGACGGCGTCGTGCACGAACCCGCTCTATGACACATTCATCGAGGCGGGGCGTCAGGCCGGATATCCTGTGACCGAAGACATGAACGGTTACCAGCAGGAAGGCCTCGGCCGCATGGACATGACCGTCTACAAGGGAAGGCGGTGGAGCGCTGCGCAGGCTTTTCTGAGGCCCGCGCAAAAAAGGGGTGGCGTCGAGGTCAAGGCGAAAACACTCGTCACGCGCATCCTCTTCGAAGGGCGCCGGGCCGTCGGTGTTGAGTATAGTCGCGGGGGGCGTCTCGAAACGGCGCGCGCAGATCGGGAGGTCATCGTCAGTGGCGGCGCGATCAACTCGCCGCAGATTCTTATGCTATCGGGGATTGGCAATGCCGATGAGCTGAAGAAGCTCGGTATTCCAGTCATGCAAGACCTTCCAGGTGTTGGGGAGAACCTACAGGATCACATCGAAGCCTATGTGCAATACGAATGCACGCAGCCGGTTTCGATCTACAGCGCCAACAATCCGCTGGCGAAGCTCAAGATTGGCATAGAATGGATTTTGACAGGGAAGGGTCTCGGCGCCACCAATCATTTCGAATCCGGTGGCTTTATTCGCAGCGAGGCTGGGGTGCTGCATCCCGATCTTCAGTATCATTTCTTTCCGATGGCAATCAGCTACGACGGAACGTCGGCGGCGAAAGGACACGGTTTTCAGGCGCACATCGGGCCGATGCGGCCGACGAGCAGGGGCTATGTAAAGCTGAACTCCGCCGATCCGCGCGACTATCCGCGTGTTCTCTTCAACTACATGCAGACGGATCAGGATCGAAAGGAGATGCGCGCGGGAATTCGTCTGACGCGCGAGATTTTTGCGCAGAAAGCATTCAATCCCTATCGCGGCGCCGAGCTTGCACCAGGTCCAAGCCTGACGAGCGATGATGACATTGACGCATTCATCCGGGCGAAGGCGGAAAGCGCTTACCATCCATCGTGCTCGTGCCGGATGGGAATGGATGAAATGGCCGTCGTGGATGGCGGAGGTCGCGTGCATGGCGTCGAGGCATTGCGTGTCGTCGATGCCTCCATCATGCCGGATGTGGTGAGCGGCAATCTCAACGTTCCGACGATCATGATGGCAGAAAAGCTGGCGGAT
>CAYYDL010000737.1:0-4909 GCA_964470545.1 uncultured Hyphomicrobium sp.
ATCTTCCGGAAGCGAGCAAACTCACCCGAACCAAACAACGTTGGGCCCGCGAGGGCCGCTTCCTGACGGGGCGCACGGCGCGACCTCAATCCGACCGCTTGCCACCCGGTCAACACCTCGTGCGAGACTGGCCGATTCTCGATCTCGGCGAACAGCCGGAGATCGCGCTCGATAAATGGCAACTCGTCATCGACGGCGCGGTCGAAAATCCCGTCACGCTCGATTGGACGCGTTTTCAGGGTGAGCCGCAAAGCGGCAAGATATCGGACATCCACTGCGTCACGACGTGGTCGCGCTACGATAATCGCTGGACCGGTGTCGCAACGCAGGATCTGCTGGATCTTGTCATGCCGACCCCCGTGGCGCATTTCGTCATCCTCCACAGCTACGATCGCTATACGACAAATATCACTCTCGACGACTTCGCGTCCGAGGACGCCATCGTGGCACACAGCTGGGAGGGAAAGCCGTTGACGCGAGAGCACGGCGGTCCGGTTCGTCTGGTCGTGCCGCATCTCTACTTCTGGAAGAGCGCAAAATGGCTGAGACGCATCGAGTTTGCCGAACACGACCGGAGCGGCTTTTGGGAAGTGAACGGCTATCACAACCGCGCCGACCCTTGGAAAGAGCAGCGCTACTCCGACGATTGATTGGTTAAAATCCGCATTTCGGCCGGTTTTTTCCGTAGGCCCCTAAAAGGAGTCGGCTTTGCCATCGTTTGGGCAAGCCTCTCCCCGTATTGTTCTCAATACAGGGAGCACTCAAAAAAAGGGGGGTCGATTGTTTCCCCAATGCCGTTCGTGCGGGCTCGCGCCAGCAATTTCGCTGGCTGCAGCCGCGCTTCTTTCGTTCGTCGTTTCGACGACGCCAACCCACGCGCAAAGCGCCGCCTCCATGTGCGAGGCGGAGGCCGGGTCCGCAGTGCTTGCCTCACCGGTGTCGCCCTGGGTCGGCGCACCGTTGCGGGTCATCTTTACCGCAGAAAAGCCGCTCGACGGCGAGATCACGCTCACCGCGCCCGACGGTGCCGTCGCTGCCAGCTCGCGCGAGCGTCACGGCGGTCCACCTTATTTCTGGTACGCGGAAGTGGCATCGCCGGCGGTCGGAACCTGGGTTGCGACACTCAAACGTGACGGAGCTGATGCGGCTTGCGCGATCGTGAAACGCGAATTCAAGGTCACAAAAACGGCTGTCGCCGCACCGGGCGCGACCAATAAGAGTGTCTGGCCCATCCGCGCGGCCTGGAACCGCGAAACCGAAAATCTCTATTCGGCATGGATCGAAAAACTCTTCGATGATCCGATCGAAGCGGCGCCCTCCTGGAAGGCGTTGCACGAAGTCTTGCGCGACAAGTCTCGCAACATGCTCTTCAACTCCATGGGGCTTCGCGAAGACGAGAAGAAGCTCATCCTGCAGCCCGACTGCGCCGACCTTCCCTATTTTCTTCGCGCCTATTTCGCATTCAAGCTCGGCTTGCCGTTCGGCTATTCGAAATGTTCGCGCGGCGGCGGTGGCAAGGCTCCGCGTTGCCCGCAATGGTTCAACATCCAAAAGGAGGAACCGGCGCAAGCGAGCGCGACTCAGAAGCCGACTAAAAGCGCAAGCAACTCGCTGTTCGACGTCTTTCAGACCGCCACAACGGAGCCATCGGCTTCGCGATCGTCGCGACCGCAGGGTCTCGTCCCGGGCTTTGGGTACTATGTGCGGACGACGGTTGCGAATGCCGTCCATTCCGGCTCCGGCCGTACGGCGGCCAACGACAACAACACCGATTATTATCCCGTGCCGCTCACCGCGGAAACGCTGCGACCCGGTACGATCTACGCCGATCCCTATGGCCACGTTCTCGTACTCGTGAAGCGCATTGCGCAGACCAACGATGCGGCCGGCGTCTTCCTAGCGGTCGATGGACAGCCGGACGGCACCGTCGCTCGAAAGCGCTTCTGGCGCGGCAATTTTCTGTTCGCACAGAATCCGTCGTTCGGCAGTCCAGGCTTCAAGCGCTTCCGCCCGATCGTTGCCGACAAGAATGGCACGTTGCGGCGCCTCACCAATGCCGAGATCTCGAAAGATCCCGATTACAGCGATTTCTCCCTCGAGCAGTCGAAGCTTGGTGTCGAAGACTTTTACGATCGCATGGATGATGTCATGTCGCCTGATCCGCTCGATCCGCTTCGCGCGATGAAGGAGACCATCACGGCGCTTGAAGAGCAGGTGAAGACGCGCGTCACATCTGTCGAAAACGGACGAAAATATCAGACTAGCAACGGCGCAGAAGTTGCCATACCCGCCGGCCCCGCGATCTTCGAGACTACGGGGGCTTGGGAGGATTTCGCGACACCCTCTCGGGATTTACGCCTGCTCATCGCAATCGACGTCGTCCGCAAATTTCCCGATCGCGTCGCACGCCGCGCCAGTCGCTACGCGATGCCGAAGGACAAAAGCGTTGCCGACGTTAAAGCCGAACTGCAAAATACGCTCGCATCCGAGATCCTTGCGCGGACATTTTCCTATACCCGCAGCGATGGTTCACGATGGACGTTGACTCTCAAGGATGTCATTGACCGGTCCCGCGACCTGGAGATGGCCTACAACGTCAACGACTGCGTCGAAGTGCGGTGGGGCGCTGCTCCAAAGAGCGATGAAGCATCGACATGCAAGAAGCACGCATCTGCGGCACAGCACGCCAAAATGGAAGATTATCGGCCCTGGTTCCACGAGCGGCGCCGGCCGGTGCGCGAATAGTTCGGTGAACTGGAGTGGCCCCTTGAAAAATGAATGAAAAGGCCAATCCTTCGCGCTCCAGTTACGTTCTGCGCTTCCGTCCGGCGCGAACGCCCGTGGCGATAACTCAATCCTTATACGGCGCGCAATAGACATCCGTCTGGATGTCATTATGCCAACGGCAGAACTCGTCTCGGCTCTCCTGATGCGTATCAACTGGATCGCCCATTTTGCGTGCCTTCGGGCGTCCAACGATGGATTGTGCGGCGCTGTGTTCGCAACTCGGATCCGCAATCCAGCCGCCACGCACATACCGGAAATCTCCGCTACACAAGGGTCCTGCGAGCGCACCTGTTGCTTGCGAGATGAGGATCATTGCCGAAAGCGCGAATAGACCTTTTCTCATTTTTCTTCTCCTTGTCTTTCTCCGTCCCGAAACGCGCCGTCTCGTTCGGGAAGCATGACAAGGAGGTGGGAGCGGTCACTTTCTCTATCCAACGCGAAGTGCGAATGGTTTTCATAGGCTCATTCGATTGATTGCGACGGCCAAACCTCGCTGAGGCCAACGCTGATGAGCCATCGACTGCGAGACGCGATTGCGCAGGAAGGCGGAGACAAAAAAAGGGGCGCCGCCAAGCGCACCCCTCTTCGAGTGAACATTCTCGATTGTTGATTTACTTCACCTGACAGGCAGCACCTGAGGTCTTGTAATCGCCGGTGCAGCTATAGGGTGCAGCGAAAGCACCAGAGGCACCCGTGACGAGCAGCATCGCTGCCAAGATTGCGGTCTTCATCTGACTTCTCCATTTGTCTTTTCTTCGCCGGCGGCCCCGTTTCGGGCGGCGCTAACTTTCAGCCGCAGCACGCATATAGGCGGCTCAATTTTCGCAGCTACTTATCCGTGCGTATGACTGGCATCATTTTAAGGGATGGCCGGCAAGGCCACGTCTCGCTAAGGGCGGCGGAATTCAGGCGATCCCGAACGCTCGCGACGGCGTCTGGCAGACAAGAATTAATAATCGGATTTGATCTTTCTAAATGTCCGAGGATGCGTCTATGGCGCAAACAACATCTGGGCGCCGATAGCGAATCGGCGCCCTTCGAAGAGAGGCTCTTGGGAGCGACCGACGCCTATTCGCTTCGGCTCGTCAATTTTCGATCGGCGCGATGGCTGCGGCTTGTGAAGAAGAGCAGCAGCCCAGTTCCTACAGCTCCCAAAATGAGGAGCCCTTCGACGGCAAAGATCATCGTGTATGCTGAATCGGGCATTGCATTTCCTCTTCTTGTTATCTGAAGAGGAAACTCTGATATTCGCCAAAAAGCCAATCACGACTGTTAGAATTCGCTAATTAAATTGCGCCACCCGCTCGCAATGCAAAAAGCATTTGCGATTTGTATTTACGCGCACTGACCACAATTTTCTCAATCGTCACGCGCAGTTGTGGTGATGACCGCCAAACGCGGCTCACAATCGCCCTTGAAAATATCTTCCGCATTGCACATGCCGCGGCGCAGCAGAAACATTCCCAAATGAGACTTTCGAACAAGTGCCATGCGCACTCGCATTGTGCGTGCGAATCTGCGTGCGGCTCCCTGCTTCGGCTTGGGTTCAGGCCAGGCGTTTCTCAAGCTGCTCCCGCGTCGGAAGTGCGCCTCTCGCCCCCAATCCGGTGCAGCTCATTGCCGAAACGGCGGCAGCCACTCGTGCACTCTCGCGATCATTGCGTCCCTGGGCAATGGCCCAAGCGAACGCGCCATGGAAGGCATCCCCGGCACCGGTCGTATCGATGACGTCGACGGGGAACGCCGCTTGCCGACCGTGTTCTCCGTTCGCCGCAGCCCAATGATAGCCTCGTGCGCCCAGCGTCACACCGGCGTGCCGGACGCCGAGACGAACGACCTGGGCGAGGCGTTCTTCTTCGCTGTCGCCCTCGACGAACGATTTCAAAGCCGGAGCCGAGAAGATCGCGTAGTCGGCCAAGCCGATGACCCTGTTCAGGAGCTGACCGCTATTCAGATCGACGTCGAGAACCGTCGGCACCGCATGAGCTCGCGCAGCGGTGAAGGCGGCGACCGTGCCTTCCAGCCACGTCAAATCGCTCAGGACAACGCTCGCAGTCTCGACTTCCGTTACGGGAAGCCAATCGGCGGCGAGGGGAAACTCATGATCATCCTCGCTGATAAC
>CAYYDL010000738.1:0-2015 GCA_964470545.1 uncultured Hyphomicrobium sp.
GTACTGATCGCGGCGTCCGCGTCCACGCCGGCCTCTGCGGCGCCGCTTTCCGGCGGCGGCGTCATCCTCCGCCGCTTCAGCCGCGGATGCGCGGCTCTCTTCTTCGGCCTCGGCCTCGAGCAGAGCCTGCCGGTCCGCGACCGGAATCTGGTAATAGTCGGGATGTATTTCGGTAAAGGCTAAGAAGCCGTGCCGGTTTCCACCGTAATCGACGAACGCCGCCTGGAGCGACGGCTCGACCCGCGTGACCTTGGCAAGGTAAATGTTACCGCGTAGCTGCTTTTTATTCGCCGACTCGTAATCAAATTCCTCGACGCGGGTGCCTCTCACTACGACGACCCGGGTCTCCTCCGGGTGCGCCGCATCGATTAACATTTTGTTTCCCATATTGATCGTTCTCCGCCGCGCGGGGCAGGAAGAGGGGTGAATACCGCCGCTCAGTGCCAATGCCCAAGGGCCGCGCGCGCTTGATGTGAATAGACCATGATTCGCTGCGAGCACGCCGGGCAGGGCGCGGATTGTTCACGCCCGCAACCGCGGCGGCCACTCCGGGGGCGAACCCCAAAGAGAATAAAAGCCTTTTAAACGTGCGGCTTAAGGTTACGTGCTCAATTTGCATCGCAGCTTCTCGAGTGCCGCGCGAGGACCGCGCGGCGTACCATATCTGACGCGGCCGCTCTCACTGGCCGGTCCGTATTCCGCGTCCTTCCGATTGTGCAATCGTGCTGGTCGCGTGAAACAATTGATCCGCAAGGCCTGTATCGCATCTCGCGTCCGTAGGCTTGCGGGCAGTGGCCCCCGAAGCGGGAACCTGATCCCTTATTACGGGTTTGCCGGGAGATTTGGCAAGCCTCGAATGGGCTCGCCCCCAAAGCGTCACAAGCTTCGCTTAACTCCCGCTAACTAAAATAAGAAATGGCGGATTGCCTGGTGACGCGCAAGGCATCTCCGCCGTTGGCGAAACGCCATTGGGATCGAGCCAGGGTTGGGGGCGATGGGCAAAGTGCGCGGCCTTGCGGCACGTGTCGCGTCTTCAGGTGCATTGGCTTGCGCCCTGATATTGCTTGCTTTGCTCGGATGCGTCCGCGGGGCTACGGCAGCCGAGCCCGCGCCGGATCAAGGCCACACCGTTACCAATGACGCCCGGGTTGCGGGCGACCGGCTTCGCACCCGCTTCATCGCCGATCTCTCCAAGAAGGTCGACGTGAATGTGTTCGCGCTCGACGATCCCTATCGGGTGATCATCGATCTGCCCGATGTCAGCTTCCAGATGCCGCCGGGGCTTGGCAAAGAGCCGCGCGGGCTGATCACCGCCTATCGCTATGGCCTGTTCGCGCCTGGCAAGTCGCGCATTGTCATTGACGTGAATGCGCCCTTCCTGATCGACAAGACCTTCGTCCTCGACCCGCGCGACGACCAGCCCGCAAGGCTCGTCGTCGACCTCGTGGCGACCGATCGGCAGAAATTCTTGGCGAGCTTGCAGACCGGGAAGCCGGACGATCCGCCGACGCCGGCCGCGACCGCAGCGCCATCGGCGCCCGCCGACGACAAGGAGGTCGTCGTGCTCGATCCGGGTCACGGCGGCATCGACCCCGGCACGGCGAGCGCCGACGGGGTGACCGAGAAGGAGGTGGTGCTCGCCTTCGCCAAGGTGCTTAAAGCGCAGCTCGAAGGCGAGGGACATTACGAGGTTTATCTCACCCGCGACGACGATACGTTCGTGCCGCTCGCCGACCGCGTGACGTTTGCGCAGAAGAAAGGCGCCGGCCTGCTTCTGTCGATCCACGCCGACGCTCTGCCGAACCCCAAGCAAACCCAAGAGGCGAGGGGTGCGACGGTCTATACCTTGTCCGAGCAGGCGTCGGACGACGAAGCCAAGCAGCTTGCGGCCAAGGAGAACCTGTCCGACGCCATCGCCGGGGTGTCGCTGCCGAGCGATTCCGACAGCGTGGTGGCCAACATCCTGATCGACCTCGCCCAGCGCGAGACGCAGAATCGGTCGACGCTGTTCGCAA
>CAYYDL010000739.1:0-2200 GCA_964470545.1 uncultured Hyphomicrobium sp.
CTGGCAATTGGGGGGGTCTCTTTGGCTGCTGGAGCTGATGGCGTTGCAGCCCGCGGTGCCTTGGATGTGCGTCGCGACAGAGGCGTCTGGAGCATCGCCGCCCGCAATTTTGTTTTCGGGGCGTCCAAGTTTTCTGGCGACGTGACCATGACGTCAGAAGCGGGCGCGACACGGATCGGCGGCACTCTCGCGGCTGATCGCGTTGTCGTACCAGGTCTCTTGGCTGCTCTATCCGACCGCGCCGCGCCGGCTACGCCGAATATTAATGCGAACCGCAAGGACGAGGCGCCCGAGGCGACACCGATCTGGCCTGAGGGGCTTTTCGATTTCGCACCTCTCGGGAGTACGAACGCGACGCTGAAAGTCGCTTTCAAATCGCTCGTGCTCCGTGATCGTCTCGCGACAGGCGATGGTAAGATGACGGTTACTCTTGTCCCCGGAAAACTCATGATCAGCGACCTCACGGCTGCCGCTGCGGGCGGGAGGCTGTCGGGGCAAGCAAGCCTTCAGAAAGTCTCGAACGGTGTTGCACTCACGTCTGATTTGAAAGTCGACAAGGCGGAACTCTCCGCCGTCAATGCGGGCGGGAAGGGCTTTGCGAGCGCCAACCTTCACGCTGAAGCGCGGGCGCAAAGTGCCGCCGGACTGTTCGCCGTCATGGCTGGATCGGGTACGTTGAAGCTTGTGGATGCAGATATTTCGGGGCCATCGCCATCGACCGCCGCCGAGGTCGTCGACAATGTGCTCAATGGCAAGATTCAGAATGATCCCCAGGTCATTGCGGGCGAACTCGTCTCAGTGGCCGGCACATCCAAAATGCCGCTCGGCAATCGAGACTTTCCCATTTCGCTATCGGACGGATCGCTGAAGCTCGGCAAAATAGATTTTCAAAACGCCGATGGTAAAGTGGAGGGCGCAGCGACTGCGGATCTCACGACGTTTGATATGAGCGCGTCTTTTCAATTGACGTCCGTTGTCCGACCGCTGCCGCCGCCAGCCATTCCCTTGCCAAATCGAAAGCCCGCGGCGCCGAAAGGACCATTGCCTGCGGCTATCGTCCTTTACGATGGCCAGCTTGGGAATCTCAAAAGCATTACAGTGAGTGCCGACGTCGGCGATCTGCAACGTGAGCTGATCGTGCGGCAGATGGAGCGCAATGTAGAAGAACTTGAGCAGGCCCGTCGTGCCGACGAGGAGCGAGTTCGTCTGGAGAAGGAGCGGAAGAAGAAAGAAGCCGCCGAGCGTGCTGCGGCTCAAGCCAAGGCCATGCAGCAATTGCCACCTGTCATTCCGGAGTCAGCGGGGACGGCGAATTCTCCTGCTGGTGCTAATGGTGCGAGGCCTGATGGGACGTCCGATCAGCCGATGAATTCACAAGGTCCTGCGAATTCCAGCGATGCCGCGCCGGGGAACACCGTTCTGACTCCCAAGATTTCAATCGAGCCGCTACCGCCATCAGAGACGCCAAACGGTCAACAGAGTGACGCTGGTCCGGTCATCGCAATCGATCCCCAAACGGGATTGCCGGTCGCCAATCCCACGCCCGTCGCGAAGCCGACTGTCGTTCGACCGTCGCCAGCAAAAGCCGCACAACGCAGGACATCGTCCGACGAGGTCATGAGAACCTTGCGCGGGCTTCCGTAAGACTATTTTCTCAGATTTTTTTTGCGTTTCCCTCGTCGGCTCAGTTGTCGTCCATCTTGAGGGCGTTGATGAAGGCCTCCTGGGGAATTTCGACTTTGCCGAATTCGCGCATCTTCTTCTTGCCCGCTTTCTGTTTGTCGAGCAGCTTTCGCTTACGCGTGATGTCGCCGCCATAGCACTTCGCAAGCACGTCCTTTCGCAGCGCGCGTATGGTCTCACGGGCGATCACCTTGGCGCCGATCGCGGCCTGGATCGGAATCTGGAAGAGGTGCGCTGGAATGAGTTCCTTGAGCTTCTCGCACATCGAACGGCCGCGGCTTTCGGCGCGTGAGCGATGGACGATGATCGAGAGCCCGTCGACGGGCTCGCCGTTGACGAGGATCGACAGCTTGACCAGATCGCCTTCTTCATAGTCCTTGATGTGATAGTCGAACGAGGCGTAGCCGCGGGAAACGCTTTTGAGGCGATCGTAGAAATCGAAGACGACTTCATTCAGCGGCAGCTCATAGACGACCATGGCGCGCGAACCCGCGTAGGTCAGCTGTTTTTGGCGTCC
>CAYYDL010000740.1:0-7209 GCA_964470545.1 uncultured Hyphomicrobium sp.
GAAGCGGCGAAAGAGCCGCGGAAATTGCTGCCATCCTTGTCGAGCGGGGCATCGGTGGAAACGACGTCGATCTCTCTCTGCGCATAGAAAATTTCCGCCGTGATCGATCGCGGCGTGCGGAGAACATGCGGGCGCTCTCCCGAGAGTGGGCAAAAGGGTCACGCAATCAACTCGCGCCTCAATCTGAGTTATCTTCGGCGGCTTTGCTTGCACTCGCCTATCCGGAGCGCATCGCGAAAAATCGCGGGAAGCGCGGTAGCTTTCTGCTTGCCAACGGCCGAGCAGGCCGGATCGAGGAGAGCCATCATCTCGCGACGGCGCCATATCTTGTTGTGGGCGAGTTGCAGGGGCGCGCCGCCGCAACGCGGATCATGTTGGCGGTCGCTGCGGATGAAAGTGAAATAGAGATGATTGCTGCGGATCGATTGGAGACGCATGATGAGTTGATTTTCGATAGAGAGGCGCGGGCAGTGCGTGCGCGTCGCGTGCGTCGCCTGGGTGCGATCGCTTTGAAAAGTGAGACGCGGCCAATTCACGCTGAGGACGACGCCGCATTGGTTCTTGCTCGCGGCGTCGCGGATCTTGGAATGGGCTCTCTCCCTTGGACGAAGTCGCAGCTTCAACTGCGCAACCGCGTTTTCTTCCTCCGTCGAAACGACGAGGGATGGCCAGACCTCTCAGACGCCGCGCTGGCGTCGACGATCGAGGACTGGCTGGCTCCCTTTCTTGCAGGAAAAACCCGGATATCCGAAGTCGACACCGAAACACTGGAGGGCGCCCTCAACGCGCTCGTACCACGGTCGATGCGGCTTCGATTGGACGATGAGGCGCCCACTCATTTTGTTGCGCCGACCGGCAACCGTTATGCGCTCGACTATGACGCTGGCGACGCGCCCGCTTTGCACATCCGTGTGCAAGAGCTGTTCGGTCTGAAGGATCATCCCTCGATCGCACGTGGCCGCCTACCTCTGACGCTCCATCTCTTGTCACCAGCATCCCGGCCGATTCAGATCACGCGTGACCTGCCGGGCTTCTGGACGGGGTCGTGGCGTGCCGTCAGAGCGGACATGCGCGGGCAATATCCGAAACATGTATGGCCGGAAGATCCGGCAGGCGCGCCGCCAACGACACGCGCCAAGCCGCGAAAATCATGATGGGTAGTTGTTCCAGAATGTGTGATTTATCGCCTGCTCAATCGTGATTAATAAGTTTTACGACCAAAGTCGCGTTTGTTGCTCCGCATCACGAGGAGCTAAGAAATTCTGCGTTCGTTTGCCGCATGGCGATACTCGGGCTCCTGCGTCGGATCGCTTTGGCGAGAGAGTGGTCCACGGTCCTTTGGAGGTAAACTTTGCTTGTGCCGTCGCGCATACTGGTGGTGGACGATCATCCGCTTTTCATCGAGGCCCTTCAAAGAGCTATCGTTAGCGCTTTTCCCGAAACAACAACTTTGGCTGCATCCTCAATCGAAGCTGCAAAAGAACAGCTCGGCACCGGAACGTCCTTCGATATCGTCCTCCTCGATCTGGCATTGCCTGGGATACAGGGGATGGATGGTCTCCTTGAACTTAGGACCCTCTATCCTCGCGTTCCGATCGTCGTTGTCTCGGCCTTTGAGGACCCGCGCATTGTCCAGGACGTAATGCGCTATGGTGCTGCAGGCTTCATCTCGAAATCGGCGGACCGCGCGGAGATCGCAGCTGCGATCAAGGACGTTCTCGACGGCTCGCTGACCTTGCCAAAAGGATATCGACCGGCGGAAGTTCCGATATCTGAAACACGGAGCGATCTCGTCCGGCGCTTGAAAACGCTCACACCGAAACAATTGAGCGTCTTGAAGATGTTGCGCCAGGGTCTCTTGAACAAGCAGATCGCCCACGAGCTTCAGATCGAGGAAACGACCGTGAAAGCTCACGTTTCGGAGATTCTTCGCAAGCTCAACGTCTCGTCTCGAACGCAGGCGGTGATTGAAGCGCAAAAGATCGATTTCAATATGATCATCGGCGACACGAACGGAGGATAGTCTCAGGGCTCATCGGAGCAGGTGCTTCATCAGCGCCCGCAGCTCTCCGGGGCGAAGAGGTTTCAAAAGCAGTTCACATTGCGAACGCATCGCGGCCTCTGCGGCAGCGTCGGTCCTATCGGCGGTGATGAGAATTGCCGGAACATCCGATTGGACGTGCCGGCGGATGTGTTGAACGAGATCCACGCCACAGATGCCGTCGTCCAAGTGATAGTCGGCGAGCACGATCGCAGGAGAAAACGTGGGATCGCTGAGAATATCCGCGATGTCTTCGAGGTCTCTTGCGGGGCGCACATCCGCGCCCCACCGAGTGAGAAGCGTCTGCATGGCGCCCAGAACCTCGAGATCATCGTCGATGACGATGATCTGGCCCGGTGCGAAAGAACTGTTTTCGTCGCGCGACGTACCATCGGCAGTCGCGTATGTCGTCTGCTCTGAAGCGCAGGGAGCAAACACAGAAAACCGTGATCCCCGCCCAACGACCGACGTGAGTTCGAGCCGATGGCCGAGCGCATCCGTCATGCGCCGTACAATGGCGAGCCCAAGCCCAAACCCCGTAGCCCCCGACCGCTCGGACGCTGTGCCGCGCTGGAATTCGTCGAAGATCCGGCGCTGCTCGTAAGGCGGAATCCCGGGACCTGTGTCCCAGACTTCGATGCTGATTTCATTCCCCCGCCGCCGCGCCGCCAGGAGAATGCCGCCTCGCTTGGTATAGTGCGCACTGTTCGCAAGAAGATTTTGAATGATACGCCGCAGCATGAGTGGGTCTGACCGCACGGCAAGATTCGTAGGGCGCCAGCGCAATTGCAGGTCTTTCTGCCGCGTCAGAGGCTCAAGGCTGCTCGCAAGCTGTTCGAAAATGCCGCCGAGCCCGACAGTCTGGATGTTCGGGACGAAGACGCCGGCTTCGAGCTTCGAAATATCAAGGATGCTGGTCAGAAGCTCTTCGATGCTGACGAGTGCGTTCGAGATATTGAGTGCAAGCTTTTTGTTCTCTGGCTCGCTCTGGCCTTCGGACAGTTCTGAGAGGATCAACCGGGCAGCGTGCAGGGGTTGCAGCAGATCGTGCCCGACCGACGTAAAAAAACGAGTCTTGAAGACGTTGGCGCGCTCCGCCTCGTCGCGCGCCTTGCTCAATTCAATATTTGTGTGCGCGAGCTTCGTCAGGGCCTGATTGAGTTCTTCTGTCCGGCGCCTGATCTGAGCTTCTTGATTGATCGCGGTCTGAAAAAGCGAAAACGAGTTGGTTTGGTGATCCATCGAGCGCTCGACGCGCTTCATCAGGGCACTGTTGATTGTCTTCAGTCGATCGATAACGTGCCTGAGGTCCGAGTGCCGCGACGGCGAATGGTCTGACGTGTCGCTTTCGTCGTTCATAGGGGTGGAATTTGACCGTTCGGCTTCGAAAAAGCGATTCCCGTCAATGTCTGATTGAGATGCATGGCATTGAACTGCTCGCCGTAGGTATGGAAGCCCGCAAGACCGTAGCGTCCATAGATTTCTTCGACCTTATGCCGAACCTGCCCGGTTTCGGCATCAAACCGCCGCAGGAAGCAATCGAAGCCCAAGACGAAATCTATTCCGCCCAAGATTTCGTCGAGATGCTTCAGCGTTTCGAGCGTCGTTTGAACCATATCACGTGTTCGGCCTACCGTGAAAACCAGACCTTCGTCGATGGCACAATGGAAGGACAGGCTGCCGTCCGGATTCATGTTACGAATGGCACGGCCATAGTACTCGCCGCCGACCTTCACGACGAGCGGATGGCTCGCGAAGGTCATCGGACCGAGGTCCTCGACGGAAGCCCCGATTGCGGATGCGTATTCGTTCGCCGCAGGCTCGGCGTTGAGGTCGTAGACGATGCGATTTTCGCAGTCGGCTGCCGTGACAACGAGCTTGGTGGATGTGGGCTCGAAATTCTGGGTCTTGAAGATGCGAAACGGCGCCGCCGATTCGATCACGAAGAGAATGGCGCCGCGATGCACGAGTTTACCACGATGGATAAGAGCGGTTTTTCGAAACGCAAGGCCGTCACCGGCGGATCCGCCGATGAGTTCCATGTCATCCAAGGACCAATGCAAAGCAGCCGTCAGCGATTCTTCTCGATCCGATAGTCCATCAACGAGCACCAGAGCGAAAATGTTCTCTTTCGCGGCGCGCGAGACGCCGGTGATCATTTGAATGCGCAACCGCCGCGCAATTTCCGAAGCCCGCTCGACGCCGCCCTTGTCGATGTCGGGAATGACTGCGCTCATGACCCGAAAACCAACTTCGGGAAATGCGATGAAAACAATGCCACCCTGCGTCATGCCGAGCGGCCCCATCTCGCCGGCAGTACTGCACCCCGAAACCGTCACGTCGGGAAAAGCCTGCCGCAGGGCTTCGACGAGGAGATCAGGGTCGTGCGATGTTGAGAAGAAGACAATGATGTGTTGAAAGACGTCGTCCGCCAGCTCGGCGCGCGCGGCTGCAACGGCTTCCACGGTGGATAGCGTGCTCGCCACCACGCGAATGCCACAGGCGGCACGAGCGGATTTGCTTGGCATGAATTCTCGGCTTTCTCGGTCGCTCCGCGACGCGAGCCGTTTATCGTTCGTATCAGAAGGAACTTGCCACAGGCGCTTCGTCCGAACAACGCCGCACCGGAGAGTTTTGAACGATCAGCGCAAGAAATTAACGGAGGTGGGGCGCTTGACGCCAAAATAAAATACCCCGGTCGTTGAAGACCGGGGCAAGGTTCGAGGAAACAGAGGAAATTTCAGCAGTCCAGCGTGTTCGCGCGTTCCCAATCCGTGAAGTGAGAGGCGTAAGAATTCCAGTTTTCCGTCTTGAGCTTGATATACGCCGCCGAGAAATCATCCCCGAGCGCGCTCTTAAGTGCAGTGTCCTTGTCAAATGCCCGGATCGCATCGAGCAGGTTGAGCGGCAAGCGCGGAGCATCTTTCACGGTATGTCCCAGCTGGTACATATCGATATCGAGGCGTTTTCCGGGGTCGGCCTTGGAGCGGATGCCATCAAGGCCGGCGGCGATGATCACGGCTTGCAGCAGATAGGGATTGGCCGCGCCGTCCGGCAAGCGCAACTCGAAACGGCCCTTGCCCGGAACGCGAACCATGTGCGTGCGGTTGTTGCCGGTCCAGGTGACGGAATTCGGCGACCATGTCGCGCCCGAAAGTGTCCGCGGCGCATTGATGCGCTTATAGGAGTTGACGGTCGGGTTGGTAATCGCGGCCAGAGCTTCCGCGTGTTTCATGATGCCGCCAAGGAAATTGTATCCTTGCGCAGACAGCCCCATTTCGTCCGAGGCATCGTAGAACATGTTGGTCTTGCCGTCCTTGTCCCACACTGAAATGTGGGCATGGCAACCATTGCCGGTCAGTCCGGCAAAGGGCTTCGGCATGAACGTCGCGCGCAGACCGTGCTTCTCCGCAATCGAGCGCGCCATGAACTTGAAGAACGAGTGCCGATCAGCCGTCACTAGCGCGTCGTCGAAATTCCAGTTCATTTCAAACTGGCCGTTAGCGTCCTCGTGGTCGTTCTGATAGGGCCCCCAGCCGAGTTCGAGCATGCTGTCGCAAATCTCGGAGATGACGTCATAGCGGCGCATCAGGGCCTGCTGGTCGTAGCAAGGCTTCGAAGCATTATCTTTGTCGTCGGAAATTTCCGTGCCTTCGGGCGAAATCAGGAAGAACTCGCACTCGACGCCGGTCTTGATGTAGAGCCCAAGTTGGGCAGCCTCGTCCATCAGCTTTTTGAGAACGACGCGGGGAGCCTGACCGACGTGCTTGTCTTCCATCACGCAATCGGCCGCGACCCAGGCGACTTCTTTTTTCCAGGGCAGTTGAATGACCGCGGTGGGATCGGGCATTCCGAAAAGATCGGGATGTGCTGGCGTCATGTCGAGCCAGGTCGCAAAACCCGCAAAACCCGCACCATCTTTTTGCATGTCGGCGATCGCCGCTGCCGGCACGAGCTTGGCGCGCTGAGAGCCGAAAAGGTCCGTGTAAGAAATCATGAAGTAGCGAATGCCGCGCTCTTTTGCGAGCTGGGCGAGATCCTGGGCCATACTGTCTTTCCTCAACGCTTGCGTTTCATTTTTTGATTGCTTTCCGGAATTCCGGCCAAAAAAGGGGCGGCTTATAAGCCGCCCGATCCGTTCACTCCGGGTATCCATGACGTTCCTGCAAGGGGCACGCGCGCCATTGCGGCCGCTTCGATCGTCAAAGCACAGAGATCTTCGGGTTCCAGATTGTGAATATTGTTGTGGCCCGCAGCACGCGCGATCGTTTGCACTTCAAGCGTCATGACCTTGAGGAAATTGGCAAGACGACGTCCGGCGCGAACCGGATCAAGACGCTTCGCCAACTCAGGATCCTGAGTTGTGATACCTGCAGGATCGCGGCCCTCGTGCCAGTCGTCGTAGCAGCCCGCCCGCGTACCGAGCTTTTCATATTCCGCTTCGAGCGCCGGATCATTGTCGCCAAGCGCCGCGAGAGCCGCGATGCCGATCGAGACCGCGTCCGCTCCGAGAGCCAGAGCCTTGGCCACGTCCGCGCCGTTACGGATGCCGCCCGAGACGATGAGCTGCACTTTCCGGTGCATGCCGAGATCCTGCAGAGATTGCACCGCCGGACGGATGCAGGCGAGCGTCGGCAGACCGACGTGCTCGATAAAGACTTCCTGCGTCGCCGCTGTACCGCCCTGCATGCCGTCAAGTACGATGACGTCCGCGCCCGCTTTGACGGCAAGCGCCACATCGTAATAGGGCCGAGTGCCGCCGACCTTGATGTAGATCGGCTTTTCCCAGTTGGTGATTTCGCGAAGCTCGAGAATCTTGATTTCAAGATCATCCGGCCCCGTCCAATCGGGATGGCGGCATGCTGAGCGTTGGTCGATACCCTTCGGCAGGTTGCGCATCTCTGCGACGCGATCAGAAATCTTCTGACCGAGCAGCATGCCGCCGCCGCCGGGCTTTGCACCCTGACCCACGACGACCTCGATGGCGTCTGCCTTGCGCAGATCGTCGGGATTCATGCCGTAGCGCGACGGCAGGTATTGGTAGACGAGCGTCTTGGATTGACCGCGCTCTTCCGGCGTCATGCCGCCGTCGCCGGTTGTCGTCGACGTGCCGGCGATCGACGCCCCGCGGCCGAGCGCTTCTTTCGCATTCGCGGAGAGCGCGCCAA
>CAYYDL010000741.1:0-1897 GCA_964470545.1 uncultured Hyphomicrobium sp.
AGCCCGAAAATTCCTGGCCGAGCGTCAGCGGTGTCGCATCCTGCGTATGCGTGCGGCCGATCTTGATGATCTTCGACCATGCATGCGTCTTATCGTTAAGAGCGTTTCTGAGCTTCTGCAGCGCCGGGATCAGCCGGTGAACGATCTCTTCCGAGCATGCGATGTGCATGGCCGTCGGATAGGTATCGTTCGACGATTGGCTCATGTTGACGTGGTCGTTCGGGTGCACGGGCTTCTTGGAGCCCATCTCGCCGCCGAGCATCTCGATGGCGCGGTTTGAGATCACCTCGTTGGCGTTCATGTTCGATTGCGTGCCCGAGCCCGTCTGCCAGACGGCGAGCGGGAAGTGCGCGTCGAGCTTGCCCTCGATGACCTCCTGCGCCGCCTTGATGATGGTCTCGCCGATCTTCGGATCGAGCCGTCCGAGTGCCATGTTCGTCTCGGCGGCGGCGCTCTTTATGATCCCGAGCGCACGGATCACTGGCACCGGCTGCTTTTCCCAGCCGATCTTGAAATTGCCGAGGCTGCGCTGGGCCTGCGCCCCCCAGTATTTGTTTGCTTCAACCTCGATGGGCCCGAACGTGTCGGTTTCGGTGCGCGTTTTCGTCATGTCGGACCCATTCCTCGTTTGCAGTCTGGAAAACGCGAGCTTCGTCGCGCATGAGACGGCCGTTGTCGAGCAAATTTCGCAGGTAACGTCATCAAATGGCGGCCAAACCTGCCTACAATCAGCCGGCGTTTGTCTCATCGAACGCGAAAGATTGGTCAGCTAGGATAAGGCGATTTACAGAGCTATCTTTGCTGTCACATCGTCATCCCGCCGAAGGCCACGGCAACGCGCAACAAACGCTATGATCGTGGCACCTGGGACGCCGCCAGCCAAATCGATTCCGCTGAAATTTGTCGTGGGTGCCGACCTTCGTCGGCATGACGAAAGCTCTGTCAGGGGAACGACGATCGCAATGGAGGACCGGCTTATTTCTTCCGGAATTGATCCAAGCTCAAAATCTTCGCGCCGCCCTCGGGCTTCTCGGCCGCCGCTTCGTCGCTGTCTTTAGGCGCCTGCTCGCCGGCGCGGGTCGCAGGTTCGGGATTTGGCGGAAGCGGTTCGGTCTTCACGGCCGCAAGCGTCGGAGCGGCGCTTTGGGCATCCTTGTCCGCAGCACGGGATTTTCTCGGGGCGCGTGGCTTCTTCGGCCGCGGCGCTTCGGTGCTCCCGTCGTCATACGTCGCATCGGCCGTCAGCGCGCGGGGCGTTGCCTCGCTGTCACTGACTTCTTCGTCGAACTGCAGGCCATAGCGGACGCTCGGATCGATGAAGACTTTGATGGCCGCGAACGGCACGACGAGACGTTCCGGAATTCCGTCGAACGTCAGCTTCACTTCGAAGCGTTCGTCCGAAACGATCAGGTCCCAGAAGCGATGCTGCAGGACGATCGTCATCTCGTTCGGATATTTTTCCTTGAGGCGCTTCGACAGGATCACGCCGGGCGCCAGCGTCAGAAACGAGATATAGAAATGGTGCTCGCCGGGGAGCCCGCTCTTCACGACCTTTTGCAGCACCGCGCGCACGACGCCGCGCATCGCTTCCTGCTGCAGTTTCGCGTAATCTATGGACGGCCCCGATGCCATGCCTCAGCCTTCAATCCCACTTCGAATTCGTCTGACCTCTGAAATCAGATTTGTCGCCCCGTCAAGCCCGTCTGGACCGGAAGAAGTAAGGTGGAGGGCTTCTGTTGCCCGGTGCCCTCCGGACCGCGCCTTACCCTGCTAGGGGCAAGGGCTTCAAGTTCAGGCTAGTCGCACTGCATTACGCAGCGAGAGCGGCCTCAGCATAGTTGTCATTGGCAACTATTCTGTATGACCCGATAACGGTGGTATCATGCCGGGCAAAAGC
>CAYYDL010000742.1:0-1991 GCA_964470545.1 uncultured Hyphomicrobium sp.
GACGCTGCAGAGATTCCAGACCGACGACGCCAATATCTCTGATTTCATGATCGAGAAGGAACGCATAGAGGATCAGCTTCAGTATATCGTGCTGGCCTTGTTTGCGCTTGGGACGCTGCTCGCCGGATTCGGCCGCGCCATGGAGATGCGCACACATCGCGATTAGGCCCAATCCGCACGTCGTCCGACTCTCGTCAAAATCCAAGCGCTAACCCTTCGCGAAAGGCCAAGAGGATAGACCGAATGCGACGACTGATGATCGTGTTTGCGTTGCTCTGCGCAAGGCCGGCGCTCGCCGCCGCCGACGATGCGCCGAAGACCGAAAGCAGCACGCCCGCCGCGCAGCCGGTCATCTCGCCAATCTTCGGTCAGCTTGTGATGTTCACCTTGCCCGCTGGTTTTAAGACCGTGTTCGAGCAGCCGTCCGCCGACCGCTATATTCGCGAAGCGGTGCTGAATGGCGAAAGCGTCGATCGATGGTCGCAGATGATCACCGTCACCGGCGCCAAAGGCCTCGCAACGAGTCCGCAAATGTCGGCACAATATTTCGCCGCCCAGATCGCCGCCGGCTTTCAGAAAACGTGTCCGAAGACGTTCTCGGTGAAACCCCTTGGCCCGACGAGCGTCAGCGGCCAGGAAGCCTTCGTCGCCGTGGCGAGTTGCGGCAAAGTCGATGCGAGCCCGGATAAACATAGCGAGACGGCGTTGATCGTTGCGATCAAAGGTGCAAGCGACATCTACACGGTCCAATGGGCCGAGCGCACGCCCGCAAACGCCGAGAACCTGACGATCGATGAGAATAAATGGAAAAGCCGACTGATGAAACTCATGCCGATCCGCGTTTGCGCAATCAAGCCCGGCGAGAAACCGCCCTATCCGAGCTGCGCCGACAAATGACGCGGCCGCAGGCTCGCGCAAAGCGTCGGAGAACTTAACAAACCGTCATAAAACAAAGACTTTTCAAAGCGCGCGAACAATGCAAGCTTACTCGCATCTTTCAACAACCGAGAGGAGGTGATCCGATGTCGAGTGGGATCTTGAGGCGGACGATGTCGTGGTCGCTCAGGCTTGCATCCGGAACTCTCCTGGAGTGCATCTGAGACCGAGGCGGCTGCAAGTGCACTCCGCTTTCAGAACGATGATCTCACGGGGCCGCTTTTCGGAGCGGCCCTTTTCTTTTATGCAGAAAGAGCATAGGTGCGGGCGCTTTTGTTGTATCCAAGACGCAACACGCCATCGAATTCGAACGAAGCCGAATCGTTTTCTGTGGAATGGCCAGAAGACCTCACATAGCCTCCCGCTCGTGGGCAGTCGATCGGGGGGTCGACTGAGGGGTTAAGCAGCCCACGTGATGCCGGAAACGCTGCGTCGCTGATCATCAGCATCGGCCGTGGCGATCGCCCAAGGAAAAGCCGTTGCGCTGTCTTGCGCTCGGGCAGAACACTTGGATTGCGGCGGGCCCGGGGGGGCCTTACAGGGCGTCCAAAAAGAAATGGGTGGCATATCGCGCCATCCATTTCTTTTTTGTCGTCTCTATTCCCCGAACCAGTACCGCCAGGTGTCCTTCAATTTTTCGGAAATCGATTTTTGCGGCGAGATGGACTGTCCCGCTCCCTGCGCCGTCATAGCGGAAGGCGCTTCGACGACGTCATGCGCCGCAACGACCGGCGCTGATCCCGAGACCGTTTTGACCGGCGAAGCCTCCGCTGCCGCGACGCTCATCGCTGGCGGCTTTTCCGTCGCTGCAAGTGTCGCGACAGGCGACGGGGCAACAACAATGTCCGCCGTCTTTGGCGCCTCGATCGATGACTGCTTCCCAGGCGCTGCCGACGGCTGCGGTGTTGCGGAAGACGGCTTTGCCGGAAATGCCGGAAGCGGCGCCGAAGCCGGAGCAGACGCCGCGGAGTCGGGCTCGGGCTCCGCCGGCAAGCCTTCGGGCTCCGTCCCGCTCGAGCTTTCGCCGTCGCTCGGCGGAGGCGTCCCTCCGACCG
>CAYYDL010000743.1:0-2807 GCA_964470545.1 uncultured Hyphomicrobium sp.
CGGCTTGAAGACGGGGCACATCGCGGCAGCGGGTTATGGTCTGGTCGGATCGGCGGTTCAGGATGGCAAGCGATTGATTGTCGTCGTCACCGGATTACAAAAGGCCGATCAGCGGAAGGATGAGGCGGCGAAGCTTCTGGACTGGGGCTTCAAGTCGTTCAGCGCCGTGAAGCTGTTCGATGACGGCGAGAAGATCGGCTATGCTCGCGTCTGGGGTGGCAAAATCTGGTACGTGCCGCTCGCTTCCAAGGGCGACGTGATGTTCACGATGCCCAAATTTCCCGCAGGCCAGAAGATCTCGGCTGAGATCGTCTATAAGGCGCCGCTGAAACCCCCCGTGAAAAAGGGCGATCAGGTTGCCGTTTTGAGAATTTTCAGCTCAAGCAGCGCCTCGGCCGAGGTACCGCTCTATGCCACCGAAGACGTCGCGAAAGGAGGGATTGTCCGCCAGGGCGTCGATTCGCTGGTCCTCATGGCCTTGCGCCGGCTGGCACTCTAGATTACGTCCGCGGGCAGCAGAGGCGAGCCATGAAACGCGGAAAATTCATTACATTCGAAGGCGGAGAGGCGGCTGGGAAATCCACCCAGACGAAGCGCCTGGCCGAGCGCCTCAGGCAGGCAGGGATTACCGTCGTCATCACGCGCGAGCCTGGCGGCACCCCGGTCGGGGAAGACGTCCGCGAGCTCATCTTGAAGGACCGGCCCACCGATCCGGTGACCGAGCTTCTGCTCTTTGCAGCGGCACGAGCCGAGCACGTGACATCGATCATCCGACCTGCGCTGGACGAGGGCACCTGGGTGATCTCCGATCGCTTCATCGACTCGACGCGCGTCTACCAGGGCAAGCTCTATGGGCTCGAGCCCGCTTTCATCGCCGAACTGGAGCGCTTCACAGTCGCACCGGATTATCCGGACCTGACCTTGATCCTTGATCTGCCTCCCAGTGCCGGCATCGAGCGCGCGCAACTGCGCGGAACGCTTTCCCGCTACGATGCCGAACGGATCGAAACGCACGAACTGTTGCGCGAGGGCTTTCTGGAGATCGCGGAGGCAGAGCCGAAGCGCTGCGTGCTCATCGATGGCCATCTGCCCGTTGAAAGTGTCGAGACGGCCGTGTGGCAGGCGGTGACGGCGCATCTTCTCGCCGAGGCGGATTGATGGCGCGCGCGCCGGTGTCTGCTGACGTTGAAGCTCTGCCCGAAGCAGATCGGCTCGATGATTTTCCGCACCCGCGTGAGACACGCGCGATCTACGGCCAGGATGCGGCGCAATCAATTTTCGCCGAAGCGCTGGCGAGCGGACGAACCCATCACGCGTGGTTGCTGGCGGGACCTCAAGGCATCGGCAAAGCGACGCTTGCCTATCAGGTCGCGCGTGCAGCACTCGCACAGCCTGATGAACGCGATCTTTTCGGGCAAGGTCTAGCGATCGAGCCGGATTCCCGCACGGATCGGCAGGTGCGTGCGCTGTCGCATCCGTCGCTGTTCGTCCTGCGGCGACTCTATGATCCGAAGACCAAGCGTTTTCCTCAGATCATCCCGATCGACGAGGTGCGCCGTCTCAAGAATTTCCTCTCACTCAGTTCCGGGAACGAGGGGAGGCGCGTCGTCATCGTCGATAGTGCAGACGAACTTAATCTCAACGCGGCGAACGCGCTCCTCAAATCTCTGGAGGAGCCTCCGGGGCGGACAATCTTCCTGCTGATCACGTCGGCGCCGGGACGCCTGCTCGCGACGATCCGCTCGCGATGCCGCGTGATCGCGATGCCGCCATTGCAGGATGCGGATTTGAAGCGCGCGGCGGCGCAAGCCCTGACCTCAGTCGAAAAGACCGTGCCGGAGGCGCACGATTGGGACAAGCTGACCCCTCTTTCCGGCGGCAGCGTCGGCCGGGCGCTCGTTCTGCTCGGAGGAGGCGGGCTGGCGTTGCAGGGCCGGATCGATCAGATCCTCGGCGGCCTGCCGAAGCTCGATCTTCGCGCCGTTCATGCTTTGTCGGACGAAATGCAGCCGCTGGCGCAAGATCGTAAATTTCAGCTTTTCATGGATCTTTTGCAATCGGCACTGGGGCGCCTGATCTCGGCTGCGGCGACCGGACAGGGTACAGAAAGCGATGTAACCATTGCCCGGCGCCTTATCGGCCCGGAGCGCCTTGCCACTTTTGCCGAGCTATGGGAAACACTGGCCCGCGAAAAGGCTGAGACTGTTGCGCTCAACCTTGACCGCAAATCGCTCATCCTCGGAACTTTCGCGCGCCTCGAGGCGGCGAGCCGCGGCTGAGCCGGGTGCGCTCGGCGCGCCCGTCAGGCAGTCAGAAAGATATCGAGAGTGGCGGAAACATATTACATCACGACGCCGATCTTCTATCCCAACGGAAAGCCGCATATCGGTCACGCCTATACCGTCATCGCGAGCGACACGCTGGCGAGGTTTGCGCGCCTCGACGGCAAAGATGTGTTCTTCCTGTCGGGAACGGACGAGCACGGCCTCAAGATGCAGCAGACGGCCGAGAAGGAAGGTTTGACACCGCTCGCGCTGGCGGACAAGAACTCGGCTGTCTTTCGCGAGATGATCGCCACCCTCGGCGGATCGATCGACGATTTCATCCGCACGACAGAGCCGCGCCATTACAAATCGTGCCAGGCGATCTGGGAGCGCATGGCGGCGAACGGCGATATTTATCTCGGCCGCTACGGCGGCTGGTATTCGGTGCGCCAGGAAGCCTATTTCGACGAGAAGGAAACGACCGTCGGCGAGGACGGCGTGCGTCGCGAGCCGCTCGGATCGCCCGTCGAGTGGACTGAGGAG
>CAYYDL010000744.1:0-3741 GCA_964470545.1 uncultured Hyphomicrobium sp.
GATTATGCCTTTTATGCGCGTGCGCTGATGGCCGGTGCCAAATTCCGTATCGTCGGGGCTTGCGGCTATATCGCCGTGGAGCGGTCGAATTCCCTCAGCTCCCGCCACAGCATCGCCGACCTTTCCGAGCTTGCGAACTTCGATTCAGCCTGTATTGCAAATGAAAATCTGAATGACGATCAGCGTGCAGCATTTCGCGAACACTTGAGGGCGACGAAAAAAAATATCGCGTTCCGGCGCGCTTTATCGGCCCGAAGCGCAGATGGTCTGTTGGCGGGAATTGCGACTGCCGCGAAGCATCCCTCATCTTTAGGATATATGATCTCAGAGGCCCTATACGCGAGATATCGAAAAATTCGCATAGGGATGGAGAATAGGGAAGGTCGCGATAAGCTTGATTCCATCAGGCTCCTTATCGGCGAAGCGGGCTTACGCTAGACATTTGCTTTTACCTTTCGGGAACGCGGCGAGACCCGCCGAACGGGAGGGTTTCAGGAAGGTCGTTCAGTTGTTATCCCTCGTATCGGATACGGACCGGGTCAACGATAGCGATGACGACGCCGGCGTGCCCGATGCATCCTTCATCGTCGCCGCTTTCAACGTCGCGCCGTTCATCGAAGAGGCAGTCCATTCGGCTCTCGCCCAGAGCGGCGTGGGTGTCGAGGTCATCGTTGTCGATGACGCATCGACCGACGGAACAGCCGAGATCGTCGAGCGTCTGGCCGCAAAAGATCCGCGCATCATCCTCCTTCGGCAGACGCAGAACGCCGGCCCGGGCGCCGCGCGAAATGCTGCACTGAAGCGGGCGCGGGGGCGCTGGATCTGTATTCTGGATGGCGACGATTACATCGTCCCGGAGCGAACGTCAGCGTTGATCGCCTGCGCGGGCGCAACCGGGGCCGACATCGTCGGCGACAATTTTGAACGCGTTTCATATGACGGCGAGCCGACCGGCCGTCTGCTATTTCCATCCGCGCGCGTCCCATTTCTGTTTTCGGTCGATGCGCCGAAATTTATTTCGGCAAATGAGGTGCTCGGAAAAGAGGCATTTTCGCTCGGCGCCATCAAGGTGATCGTGCGGTCGGAGTTTTTGAGAAAACATTCGATTTGGCATCTCGAAGATCTGCCGGTCGGCGAAGACTACCAGTTCATCCTCGCATGTTTGTTTCAGGGCGCGCGTTTCGTGGTCACGTCCGAGCCAGGGTACAAATACAGGCTTCGCCCGGGTTCTCAGTCCTGGCGCCTGACCGACGAGCACATGACAAAACTGCGCGTCGCCTATACGGCGATCGCCGCGGATGCGGAACGTTTCGGAAATGCGGACGCCGTTCAGGCCGTCCGATCCTATGGTGCTGCACTTTTGCGCACGACCGATTTCGTGACGACCGTCTCGCTGGCGAAAGCCGGGCTTTGGAAAAATGCCGCTCTCTCGGCTCTCACGCATCCTCATGCTTGGCCGCTCTTCATCAAATATGGCAGCCGGGCGCTGATGAACAGGTTCAGGCGGTCGGCATCGAAAGCCCAGTCCGGATAAATATCGATGCCACGGATAGCCATTGGAATTTGCACGTATCGCCGGCCCGAAGGGCTCTCGCGCTTGCTCGATAGCCTTCAGAATCTCGGACTTCGTAATCCGGACGACGACGTCGGTATCGTCGTCATCGATAATTCTCCTGATGGATCCGCGCGCGCGCTTTGCGATCTCAAAGCGGAGACATCTCGCTTTCGCGTGCGATATGTGAACGAAACCCGGAAAGGCCTTTCCAACGCGCGTAATGCCGCTCTGTCGGAGTCGCGCGCTTTAGGCGCCAGGTATCTTGCCTTCATCGATGACGATGAAATGGCCCAAAAGACGTGGCTGCAAGACCTCGTCGATACGATCGAGACGTCCGGCGCGACTATCGCTGCAGGACCGTCCTATCCGCTGTTCGCCGCCCCTCCGGGCAAATGGCTACCCATCGAAGCGTATGCGTATGTGCCGAAAGAACGCGATGGCTTTGCCGACGATGCGTCGTCCGCGAACATGATGATCGACGTGACCCGGCTCGACCAGCTTGGCCTCACGTTCGATTTGTCATTCAACGACACGGGCGGCGAGGATACCCAACTGATCACAAGACTGCGTGCCGCCGGCGAAAAGATAGCCTGGTCGAGCAATGCTGTTGTCTGGGACTTCATCCCGCTCGATCGCATGCGCCCTGCGTGGCTCTTCCGCCGGTGGTACCGGACCGGCACGACGGAAGGCCGCTTGGAAGGCTCCAAGTCCCGAACATTAAAAGGACGAACGCGGAACGCCGCAAAAGGGGTCGTGCGACTGGGGTACGGTGGTCTGCGCATTGCTTACGGTCTTGTGCATGCGATGCTCGGCAAGCCGCAAAGACTCGTCGCGAGCTGTTACACATTTTGCCGTGGCGCGGGATATCTTTCGAGTGCGTTCGGCTATTCGTTCGATGAATACGCCAATCGCCGCTATCGCTAACGCACGGAAATCAGAAGTGCCGAGCAGGCCTCAGTCGGGCACGGCTTGCCGGCGCGCAAGGGCGGAAAGCTTCGACACCAGTTCCGCTGTATCCGACACGTCGACAAACGCCGATCGATCTTTTTTGCACAGTATGGCGCGGGTGTCCGCATAGCTTTTACTGTCGAGCGTGCACAGGAAATTCGCGAGGTTGGCCTCGAATGGTTCGTCGAAGCACCAGCCTCGGCCGTCCTCTTCGACGACCTTGCCGGTCGCGGTCGCTCGACGGGAAATGGCGGGCACGCCGAAAAGGCCACCCTCGTAAAGCCGGTTCGGAATCAGCCAATCGGAGTTCGCGCCCGCCGCGCTGAAATCGACGGCCCATGTCAGATCGACGGCACCGTATATCTGCGGAAGGTCTTGTGGATTCCGATAGGCACCGAAATACAAGATGTTCGGCGTTTTCGAAGAGAGTCCTTCAAGCTTATCTTTCGTGATGCCGTCCGGCTCGGAAGGGGTCCCTCGGAGATGAACGACAATTCGATCTGGTAGTGCGGCAGCAATTCGCTGCAAGATGTCGAGGCTGCGCTCGCAGCGAATGACACCGAACCAGCCGATGGTCCAAGTCGGAGAAACGGCTGATTTTTCCTCTCGAACCGGCGTTTCCGGTTGCGGCCCGTCATTGGCGAAAACCTTGTTTTCAAGCAGGAACCACGGCCCGCGATAACCTTGGACTGGTCCAAAATATCGGTCGATGAACATCGGAGAGCTTACGACAAGCAGAGAGCACGCTTTCAGGAGCCGGCGCTCGACTGTGCGAAGGATCGGCCCGAGGCCCATCCGTTTGGTCATGGCAGGGTGAACATCGAGGGCTTCGTACACCAGCGGCGCGTCGCTGCCTGCCATGGCCTTGGCGATCCGCGCCAGGATCAGCATATCGATGTTGCGCGCGTAAAAGATATCGGCGCTTCTCAGAAGGTCGCAATGGTGCCGGAGGGCCATGATTGCACGCCACAGCCGCGCGACGCGCCGTCCGTAATGACCATCCTCTGTCCGTCCGAGATCGACATTGGTCCACTCGACAGGCCGCGCGAGGCCGTCGCGATGTCGCGAGAACATGAATCCAATGACGTCCGAGCCTGCCGCCCGGAAAGCTTTGACGCGTTTCCGAATGGTGCTTTCGTTGGAGTCATGCCCGAAGAAAGCGATTTTGAGCGGCTGTTTTTTTTCGCCGTCATTCTCTGAGCCATAACCAGGCCGGGTCGAGGCGCTGCGGTCGATCA